>JBKOZG010000465.1:0-14388 GCA_046725775.1 Actinomycetota bacterium
GATGGGCAGAGCGTCGGTTGCTACCTGCATAATTTCTTGACCTAAGTGGGTAAGAGACTATGTAGTGCCAAGTCCCAATCATCGTGTTATGGAGGTGTGCCGTGAGTGTGTTGCGATTTGACCCGTTCGGTGATCCGTTCCGGCATGTGGATCGGCTGACGAACCAGCTGCTGTCGGGCACTCGAACCCCGCTGGGGATGCCAATGGATGTGTGGCAAGCCGATGACGGGTTCCATGTCTCGCTCGACCTGCCCGGCGTGGATCCGTCCAGTGTGGACATCACCACGGAGCGGAACGTCTTGACGATCACTGCGGAGCGTCGCCCCGAGTACCAGCAGGCCCAGAGCGTGCTTATCGCGGAGCGGCCGCAAGGAAGCTTCACCCGGCAGTTGCAATTGGGCGACACGGTGGATTCTGAGAATGTTCAGGCAACCTACGCCGATGGGGTATTGCATCTGATGCTCCCGATTACGCAGGCGGCCCAGCCGCGCCGAATTGAAGTGCAGACCGGCGGGGGCGGCGAACGTCAGATCGAGGTGGAAGCTGAGCCGGCGGAACCGACCAGCCCCTCCGAGGAGTCCACCCAAAGCGGTTCATAGGCTGAGGTAAGAGAGAGGAGCCTTCATGTCAAAGCTGCTGGTATTTGGAGTGGACAGCCCCGCGACCGCGGAGAAGGTGCTCGATTTGGCTCGCGATCTGGCCAAGCAGCAGCTGTTGGAGCTTGCGGACGCCGCCTGGGTGGAACGTACGCAAGACGGCAGCGTCAAGCTT
Source organism: Actinomycetota bacterium (assembly GCA_046725775.1). Taxonomy (GTDB): domain Bacteria; phylum Actinomycetota; class Actinomycetes; order Propionibacteriales; family Propionibacteriaceae; genus Microlunatus. The sequence continues at coordinate 772 of JBKOZG010000465.1, forward strand.
CACCAGTCGGTGAACCTGACCGCGATGATGGCCGGCTCCGGCGCGGTCACCGGCGCACTCTGGGGCACCTTGGTCGGGTTGTTGTTCCTCAACCCGTTGGCCGGTGCGGTTGTCGGAGCAGGTGTCGGTGCGGGAACGGGCGCAGTCACTGGAAAGCTCACCGACATCGGTGTGAACGACGATCTGATCCGCGAAATTGGGCAGACGTTGGAGCCGGGTAAGGCGGCGGTATTCTTCCTGGCTCGGAACGCCACTGTGGACCGGGTGATCGACGCCATCAAGCCGTACAACCCGAAGGTGATTCAGACCAACCTCAGCGTGGACAGCGAAAAGGAGCTGATCGAGGCGCTGCAAGGCCAGCAGGTTGGCGCCAGTTCAGCGGAGCAGCCGAGTTCAGCGCAGTAGCCGAGCAGCTAGCAGTTGGTTACCGGGGCGTATCGGCCGGTTGACGGCCGATGCGCCCGCTGGAGTTCGCTGAGCGACACCCGTTGTCATGATGTGGACGTGACCACCTCGGCGACCCGTACGCACGGTCAGATCCGCCGCTGGCAGCAATACCTCGCCGACGAGCGTTCCGAGGCCGCCGGCTACCGCAGGCTGGCGGAGCGTCGGACCGGCGAGGAGCGAGACATCCTGCTGGCGCTGGCCGACGCGGAGAAGCGGCATGAATCGCATTGGCTGGAACTACTCGGCGACGACGTCGGGTCGCCCCGCCGCAGCAGTCTGCGCACCCGGCTGCTCGTCCTCCTCGCCGCGCACTTTGGTGGCGTCTTCGTGCTCGCTCTGATGCAACGCGCCGAAGGCCGCTCGCCGTACGAGACCGACGTGGATGCGACCGACAGGATGGCCGCTGACGAGCGGATTCACGGCGAAGTGCTGCGCGGGCTCGCCGCACGCGGCCGCGTACAGCTGTCGGGAACGTTCCGAGCCGCCGTGTTCGGCGCCAACGACGGCCTAGTCAGCAACCTGGCCCTGGTGCTCGGGATCGGGGCCGTTGGTGTCGACGTACGCACGATCCTGTTCACCGGCCTTGCTGGCCTGCTGGCGGGAGCGTTGTCCATGGCCGCTGGGGAATATGTTTCGGTACGGTCCCAGCGCGAGCTGCTCCAGTCGACGCAACCCGATCCTGAGTCGCAGTCGGCGTTGCCGCATTTGGATGTGGATGCCAACGAGCTTGCGCTGGTCTACCGGGCGCGTGGGATGGAGCCAGTGGAGGCGGAGGACCACGCGCGTACAGTGTTGGCCACGCTGCGTCTGGATGCGGTCGCGCCCGAGGCGGCGGGAGTCGACCCGCACGAAGCGGTCGGCTCTGCGTGGCGGGCAGCTTTCTCCAGCTTCTGCTTCTTCGCTGTCGGTGCAGTGATACCGGTGTTGCCGTATCTGTTCGGAGCCTCGGGGTTGGTCGCGGTTGGGGTAGCCGTAGCGCTAGTCGGAATTGCACTGCTTGGCACCGGCGCAGTCGTCGGCCTGCTGTCCGGCGCCTCGCCACTCAAGCCTGCGCTGCGCCAGCTCGCGATCGGCTACGGCGCCGCAGCGGCTACCTACCTGCTGGGTTTCGCATTCGGTGCCACGGTCAGCTGAGCTGGCATAGCGTCGTCATGCCGTTCGGTCAGGAGGCGCCAGGCGTCGTCCGCGGTCGGACCGTAGGCCGTTCCGGTCTTCCGTACAACTGCTCGGACTTGAGGGGCTCAGCGGTTGCGGGAACCTCACCAAGCCGGTTGACATGCTCGTTGAGTGCATCGAGCACGGCCTGGAATTGCACTTGGGCCACCTTGGCGAACATCCGGATGTATTCAACGTCGCGGCCCGCCGCATCCTCGCTGCCGGCTCGCTCGGCGACGGCCGTGGCACGGTTGACCGCCCCCTTGGCGGCCACTCTGGCCTGCTCCATGACGTCGCGCTGCTGAGACCGCGCCGTCAACAGCAGGTCACGAGCAGACTGCATGGCCTCATCGATCAACGAGTCGGCGAGCTGCTGGGCCTGGTTGAGGACGCTCACGGCCTGGTCGGTGGCATGTTCCATCGGGCTTGCCTGAGCCCCCTCAAGGTCTCCTCGAGCCTCCTGAAGCTCGGCGCTTAGCCGGACGTTCTCCTGGGTCAGGGTCGCGACGTGCGCGTGGAGCCCCTCCAGCTCGTCAGCGAGCTCAGCCAGGAAGGATCGGACCTCGCCGTAGTCGACGCCACGGAGCCGGGCCGTGAAACGCTTGCGACGTACGTCTTGTGGACTGGTCCGGGCCCGCGGTAGCTCAGTCCCGCTCATGCTAAGAACCCCCGCACCGCTACCTGGTCTCCATTGCGTCATTTAACTCCTCTGTCGGTGACGCCGCCCCTTGAAAATCGAATTGCTCACGCCTGATTGACGAACCGGGAACGCCCGCGGACTGGAGCACTTGCACCGTATACCGAACCATGTCCGGTGAGCCGCACACCATGGCAGTCCGTTGCGTCCAGTCGCCGCCATTGGCTGCTACTGTGCCGACGAGTCCTTTGGCGCCGTGATACGTGGGGTCCTCAGAGACCACCGGGGTGTAGTCGAACCATGGCCTACGTGCTAGCTCACTGAGGTGCTCATGGTCGTAGAGGTTCCAGGGCATCCGCGAGCCGTGGAACAAATGGACCTGCGGGCCAGAGCCGGAAGCCTGCCAGCTTCGGCGGATCTGCTCCAGCACGGCGCGCAGCGGAGCCAGGCCGGTGCCTCCTGCCACCATCAGGAGGTCCGGAAGATACCCGTCCTCGGGCAGAGTGAGCTGCTCACCGACCGGGGCGCCCATCCTGATGGTGTCACCCTGGCTCAAACGTCGGACCACCGCGCTGGACACCAGGCCACCCGCGATCGGCTGGATGTGAAACTGGATACGCCCCGACGGATCCGGAGCATTCGCCGGGCTGAAGTAACGCCACAGCCGCGGCCGCTGTGGGATCTCCACAGCCACCGATTGCCCGGCGCGGTAGGAGAACGGCTCCCGCGGCGCGACCTCTACCACTGCAACCTCAACCGAGCGTCGTTCCACCCGCACGACGTCCGCCTCCCAGAAGGCCGGTGCTACGTCTTCGTGCTGCTCAGCAGCAGCAACCATGACTTTGGCGACAAGGCCGTACGCCTGGGCCCAGGTGTCGGCCAGATCAGGCGTCCACGACGGGCCGAGGAACTTTTTCAAGGTCGCCAGCAAGCTGGCACCCACCGCCGTGTAGTGCTCGGTTACCACCGAGAAGCGCCGGTGGTCACGACCCAGCTGCTCCAGGAGGGGCACGACCTTATCGATCTCGTCGACGTTCGAAACGACAGCGCCCAGAGCGGTCACTAGCTTGTCGCGCTGGCCCGACATCTGGATCGGGAACATCGAGCGCACGTCGGGGTGGCTCAAGAACAGGTGAGAGTAGAAGTACAGCGGGACATCGTCGCCGGCTGCCGCGACCTTCCCCCAGCTGGCCTTCAGGGCGGCGGTGTCCATTATCGTTAGGGCGACCTGGATTCCACGATGTCGGGCTCGGTGGAGGCGACAACCGCAATTGCCCTCATGACGATGTCGTCAGGGACTCCGGCCTCCTTCATGGCAGCCGTCAGATGGCCGGCCACCGCGGCGAAGTCCTCATGGTCGATGCCGAGGCCTTTGTGGGCCTCCGCGAGCGGGCGACCGTCGTAACTATTTGGGCCGCCTAGCACCTGCGTCACCAAAAGCACCTGGTGTCGCTTGAGCCGGGCCATGTCGACCCCTTCGAAGTACGGCGCAAGCCGCGGGTCGGCGAGAACCCGCACGTAGAAGTCGTTTACGACAGCGCTCACGGCCGGGCCCCCGCCAATGGCTTCGTAATCGCTGACCGCAGCGCCAGTCGTCTGGTCACTCATTTCGTGATAGATCCTTCCGAAATGCGAACGGTAGCAGAAAAACTGCATACCACGTATGGACCCGCAATTGAAAGTGTTGAGCGATCTATCCCGCCAAGTGAGTGGGCCGAAACTGGATACTGGTCGCCGTGAGAGACCAACCTCCGCCAGAGTTTCTAACCCCGCCGGTACGTGTTAACGGCCCGATCACACTCGCCGAAGCCGACCCAGCGTGGCCAGAGCAGTTTGCCCGCGAGGAGGAGCGCATCCGGGGGGCGGTCGGCGCGCGAGCTCTCCAGATCGAACATGTCGGCTCGACCTCTGTGCCGGGACTCGCGGCCAAGCCAATCATCGACATCCTGCTGGTCGTGGCCGATACGGCAGACGAGGCTGGCTATGTCACGGACCTAAAGGCCGCCGGGTACGTGCTGCACGCACGGGATTTCCACCCGACCGAACATCGACTGTTCACCGATCACAATTGGGATGTCCAGGTGCACGTACTCACCGTTGGAGACCCCGAGGTGGAGCGAATGGTCCTGTTCCGCGACTGGCTGCGTACGCATTCCGAGGAACGTGACCTCTATGAGCGCACCAAGCGTGAGTTGGCGGCGCGCCGCTGGGCGTACGTCCAGGACTACGCCGATGCCAAGTCATCCGTCGTTGAGGGGATCATCGCCAGGGGCCGCGCAGATCGAGAGACGTAGATCTGAGGATATTTCCCGCGCGTCGCGAATCGCCTGGGTTGACGGCGTCCGTCGCGGCTACGAGGGCGCGGGAGCCTCCTCTTCGCCGAGGTACTCGGCTCCGGTATCTGGGTGAGCCGCCGCGGCCCTCGGACTGCTCGGCATGAAGCTGAAATAGTCAGGCTGAAGGTGCTGAATGTCCGTCATGAGCCAGAGCCACCCTTCATCAGGGCTGTGTGTGAGTGACAGGACGCCAGTGTTGTCCCACCAACCGAGCCGGGTGAATCCGCGATACGCAGATAGCTGTTGTGGCGTGTCCAGGCCGCGTACGGCGGTGAACATGAGGTGGGCGAGCCACACCTTGAGGATGCCGCCGTGAGCGACCACCACAGTCAGCCGTCCCGCCCGCTCCTCGAGATTTCGACGGATCTCCTCAGCCCGCCGCCAAAGGTCATGGAGGTTCTCCTCGTCGGAGTAATGCCCGTCGGGTTGCTCGGCGACCGACATGGCAGCATGCTGGATCTCATTCGCCCGCGGGTCATCGAACTTCAGTCCTTGCAGCTCGCTGGGCACGTCGATCTCTCTGAGTAGCGAAGCACGGTTCCGGACCTCGGGATCATCAGCCGGCAGGTCCACCCATGACGAGTCCTTCTGCACCGGAACGAGGTGCGGGGCCTGGGTCGCCTCCGCAATCAGGCCCGCGGTTGTACGCGCCCGCAGGTAACTGCTGCTTACGACGAGGTCGACGGGCAGGACTGCGAAGCGTTTCGCGAGGTGACGCGCGCCCTCCATACCCAGCGGGGTCAGGGGGTCGGAATCGTACTGGTTGCCGGCCTGGAAGGTGTCGGTGGCATTCGTCTGACTCTCGCCGTGACGAATGACGACGAACTGCTGAACCTCGGTCATGTTGTCACCACGCTGCAAAGCGTATGGGACAGGAGTTAACAGTGGGCTTCGTCACTGAGCTGCGCCGAGCCACTTCTCGGCGGCAGTCGGCGTAGGTGGGCATCAGGCGCCGAAGATCTCCTTCGCCACGGTGATGGCGGACATCGCCCGGGGCCAGCCGGCGTAGAACGCGAGGTGGATGATGGCCTCCTTGAGTTCGGACTCGGTCAGGCCGTTGTCCTTCGCGCGTACGAGATGGGGTCTTAGTTGTTCGGTGCTGCCGTTGGTGACAAGCGCCGCAACTGTGACGAGGCTGCGGTCCCGCTTTGACAGCTCTGGGCGTTCCCAGACGTCGCCGAACAAGACGTCGTCGGTGAGCGAGACCAGTTTCGGTGCGAAGTCGCCAATCGCTCGCTGCGCGGGGGTCTGGGCTTGAGAGTCGGTCATCTTCGTGGTTTCTCCGTTGCTTTTGAGATGGATTTTGTGACGGTCTTCATCTTGGTCGGTCCTGTCGATCCAGGTAATGGCAGGCCCTCCCGTTGCGGCGTGAACGGTCGTAGCCTCAGTCGTGGTAGACCGCCGGCGCCGACAGCAACAATGTGTCCCTGCTAAATCCCATCGCAACCCCTTGAAGAAAGGAATTGATCATGGAGTACCGCCGTCTGGGTAACTCGGGCCTCAAGGTCAGTCGTATTGCGCTTGGTTGCATGAGCTTCGGCGACACATCGCGCGGCTTCAGCGAGTGGTCGCTGGGCGATGAGGAGGCCCAGCCGTTTTTCCAGCAGGCTATCGAGCTCGGCATCACCTTCTGGGACACCGCCAACGTCTACGGCATCGGCAGCTCTGAGGAGATTGTCGGGCGAGCGCTGAAGAAGTACGCCTCCAGGGACGACATCGTGCTCGCGACCAAAGTGAACTTTCCGATGCACGAAGGTCCGGGCGGGTCAGGCCTCTCCCGTAAGGCGATCATGGAGCAGATCGACGCCTCGCTGTCCCGCCTCGATACGGATTATGTCGACCTGTATCAGATCCACCGCTTCGACCCGAACACACCGGTCGAAGAAACCATGGAGGCCCTGTACGACGTGGTGAAGGCTGGGAAAGCTCGCTACATCGGTGCCTCGTCCATGTGGGCGTGGCAGTTCTCCAAGATGCAATACATCGCTGATCTGCACGGCTGGGCCCGATTCGTATCGATGCAGAACCAGTACAACCTGATGCAACGCGAGGAAGAGCGTGAGATGTTCGGCCTGCTCCCCGACCAGGGAGTAGGAAGCATCCCTTACAGCCCGCTTGCCAAGGGCAGGTTAGCCCGGCCCTGGGGCGAACACACCAAGCGCTTCGATGTCGATCCAGTCGGCCGTCGGTTCGACATCGAGGGCGACCAACCCATCGTCGAAGCGGTCCAAGCGGTCGCGGAAGCCCGCGGTATCCCGATGGCACACGTCGCGCTGGCCTGGGTGCTGAAGCACCCGGTCGTGACCGCTCCCATCGTTGGACCCACCAAACCACACCATCTCCCCGACGCCGTCGCGACGCTCGACGTCCAGCTCACCGAGGATGAAATCCGTATGCTCGAGGAGCCCTACGGTCCACATGTGCCGACTGGTTTCTCATAGAGTTCGATGATCACGACTGGACCGGCCCCGATCTGGTCAAGCAGTAAAGAAACAGGAGAAGATTTTGATGCCGAGGAATCTCGCCCGAAGTTCAAAGGGCGAGCGCCCGGGTCACCACCACCTCCGGCCGCACGAGCACGCGACCGTTTGGCGGTGGTGAGAAACCTGGCACGGCACTGACATCGTCGTTGCTGTCCGCGACGCGAAGTACGACGTCGTCGGTGGACTGGTCGAGGTCCAGCTGAACCTCGCGGGCTCGACGCCGCAGAAGTTAGCAGCGGTATGGGTCGCGCTCTTTGGTTCGGGTGGCACCCCGTCTTCGCTGGCGCTACAGGGTGTCGGATCGCCACCGCGACCACGCGGCCTGCCGGGTGACACCGGCGACCTCCCCCACGTGCGCCCACGATCCTCCCTCAGCCAAGGAGCGAGCGGATACGCCGAGGCATTCACCGACCAATGCGCTCAAGCGCAGCAGCTCGGAGAAGGCCGCCGGATCAGACGAGCGCGCCAAAGCCTCTACTGCCTGCCGCGCTTGTTGGGCGAGGGCCTCAGTTGTCGGTTCGGGCGCATAGGCATTCGCGGTGTCAGCCATCCCCTCGCCGCCGGACTCCTCAGCTCCGGACACTGTCGGGTTGGGGTTGGGCTCAGCGGGTCCCACAGCCTCGAAGGTGGTCATCACTCCCTCAAGATCACTGTCTTCGTCTCATCGGCTGAGTCAAACTTACGTCGCCACGAATCGCCGGGCCAGAGGTAGTCGACGACACCGTCATTCGGACGGTAAACCGCGGTGTACAGGGTGCCGAACGCCCTTCCGTATTCAGTGCTGCGGAGCGGTGGCCGTAGAAAGGCCGAGGTCAAGCCGGTCAGGTCGGGCTCGCGATCCAGCAAGGAGAGCAGCAGCCGCTGTCGTTCGACGCTGCGCAACGAGCGCGCACGCTCGGGATATTCGGGCACGGTGCCTCGATGGTTGGTGGCCACTCGGGCCGAGGAGAATTCCGGTGCGGAGTCCGGCGCGACGAACGCGGTCAGGTTCTCACCCGAGCCGTCGACAAAAGTGAGGTTGTAGCTCATATTGACCGGTACGCGACGAAGCACCGAACGTACGTCGTCAAGTGACGCGGCAACCTCTAGCAGATAGCGGACCACGAGGGGAATGCTGAAGCCGGGACTGGAACCTGGTCTGCCGCCGAAGGCCAACGAGACTGCAAGGCCAGCATCGTTCATGCCGTCGACGAGGCCCCACAAGCAATCTCCGGTGCCAAGGACTCGTCTGCCCGTAAAGGCGCTCGAGTAGACCACACGCTCGAAGAGGTCCAGTCCGTAGTCGTAGTTGCGGATGAGGACCGGAGCCCGCCCTCCGAGCGTGGCTTGGGAACATCCGGGCAGGAACCGCGGCGGGTCCCACAGGGTCAGCAGTCTAGCGGTCACCTCGTCACCGCCGGAAAGCTCCACGAGGCGCTCCCACACGGGGACAAGCTCGGGCATGTGGCGCACGAGCATCCGACAACAGGTTCGGAGATCGGGTCTCGCCGCCTCGCCCTCGCTGAGGTACCAGCTGTGGTAACCGGCGCGAGTGGCATCGTGCAAGGCCTGCCATCGAGGGCCCGGCTGCTCCTCACGTATGCCGTACAAGGTCATGTGGTGCGTACGACCGGTGTGGCCCACGGCGGTGGGCACATCAGGATGCGCCCGGGACATATGGGATGTTTTTGATTCCGAAGTCATGCCGTCAAGGATTCCTTGACACGGCACATCTTGTCAAGTCAGCCTTGACAAGGAGGCTCGCATTTGGGCGGTGACCGCTGCGACAGCCCAGCTGGCACATGCAGCAGAGGCCGATGATGGCGTGCCACGATCATCCGGGACCCCGCACCACGCATCCGAGATTGAGAGGCTCCTCTTATGTCACCGTCCGCCGAAGAACGCGACATCAGCGCACCGGAAGCACCGGAGACCAACGCGGACGAAGCGTCCGAAGAGCGGACGCCGGGTCATGTCCGAGAGACGGTGGTCCTCATCGTGCTTTCGATCACCGCGGTGCTGACGGCGTGGTGCGGCTTCGAGTCGTCGAAGTGGGGTGGCGAGATGTCCATCGCCTTCAGCCAGGCGTCCAGCGCCAGGATCGAGGCGGCCCGGCAGGCTGGCGCCGCCAATGCGGCGCGCCAAGCCGACCTCAGCATCTGGGGCGTGTATGTCCAAGCGCGTGCTCAGCGCGACACCGCGCTCGCAAGGTACGTGGAACAGCGCTTCACCGACCACTTCCGGGTGGCGTACAGGGCTTGGATTGCTCAAGGCGAGCCGACGCAGGGTCCGTTCAGGATGAAGGAGTATGTCCCACCTGGAACGACCGAAGCGGCAGCGGCGGACGAGCGCGCTGATCGCCGCTTCGCTGATGCACTCCTGTTCAACCAGCGCGGAGATAACTACACCATCCTCACCGTGCTCTTCGCATTGGTCCTGTTCTTCGCCGCTGCATCTAGTCGGCTAGGCCGTCCACGCGTGCAACGGATCTTGATCGGAGTCACGATCGCCTTTCTGATCGCGGGCATACTGATCCTTGCCACCTTCCCGATCGATATCTGATCTCCGGTCAGCGTTGTGCAGCGCGGCCGGATGAGTCAGCCGGCACCAAGACAACACAGCAGCGGTCCGGTGCGGGTTCGAGCCGGGCAACTAGCGCGGCCTCCTGGAGTTGCTCTGTGACGGCAGTCATGATTGCGAGATTCATACCGCAGACCAGTTCGGTGTGTTCTCGGGCGAGCGCATCGAAGGGGCAGTTGCGCAGCATGATGGCGCCTCCAGTGCGCTGTGCTTCGTACCCGTTCTCGGTCAGAGCCTGGCAGGCGCAGGTGAGAAGTCGCTCGTGGCTTGGTCGAGGGCCGGCGGCTGCTCGGGCTTCGTCCGCAACGCTGCGGCCCCAGCCAGCTCCTGCGGCTTTCAGGGCGTCGGCGGGCGTGGTGTCTTGCGCGGCCGCATTATCGATGGCGCTGGCCAGCAGTTGTCCGGCGAGGTCGTATCGGCGTTCAGGCAAGATCACCGAAAGCTGTCGGCTGGATCGGGCGTACAGCTTGGTAGGACGGCCGGCTCCGGGACCTCGACGCTCGGAGAGCCGCTTGAAACTGATGTCAAGCAGGCCTTCCTCGGCGAGCTTGTCGAGGTGGAACTTCGCAGTGTGGCGAGCGATGCCGAGCGCGTCGGAGGCTTGGTCTCGACTGATCGGCGCGGGTTGGGCGCCCACGTAGAGGTAGAGGTCGCGCCGGATTGGGTCGGCGAGTGCCGCAACCCCGGCCACGCGCCCCGCAAGATCGTCGCTAGTCATGAATGCCATCCTTCTAAAAGATAAGCCTCTTGACGAAAGAGTACTCCTCGTCTAACGTTAACGCTAGTGTCCTTTAGAGGAGGTCAACAATGAGGCCAAGTGCGCAGACCGCCCTGGTCAACGGTGCCGAACCAGCTCAAGCTCCCCCACGCACGGCGCTGCATGTCGTGAAACCGTCCAGACGAGCCGACCTAGCCGCAGCGGAGCGGGCCGCAACAGCGTTCTTGGTCGCGCTCGGAGTGGACCTCGACACCGAAAGCTTGGCAGCTACACCGGCTCGGATGGCACGCGCGTACGCCGAGATGTTCAGCCCGCGCCCCTTCGACCTGACCACATTCCCCAACGACGCTGGATATGACGAGCTGATCATCGCTCGTTCGATCCCAGTGCAGTCGGTGTGTGAGCATCACCTGCTGCCGTTCACCGGGGTTGCCCACGTCGGCTACCTACCAGGAGAGCGGATTCTTGGCCTGTCCAAGTTGGCTCGGGTGGTCGAGCTGTTCGCTCGCCGCCCACAGGTGCAGGAACGGCTGACGCAACAGATCGCCGACTGGCTCCAAGATCAACTTGCGCCGCGCGGTGTAGGCGTTGTCGTCGCAGCCGAGCATCTCTGCATGACCGTGCGTGGGGTCCGAGCATCGGGCGCCAATACGGTCACCTCCGCACTACACGGCCAGCTCCGCAGCGACGCCGCCTCTCGCGCCGAGTTCTTTGCCCTGATCGCTGCCCACGAGGAGACTTACCGATGAACACCAAACCCAGCTTCATCATTGTCGGCGGTGGCATGGCCGGCGCCATTGCAGCACAGACCCTGCGCGAGGAAGGTTTCGACGGGAAGATCACGCTGCTCGGCCAGGAGCAGCATGGTCCGTACGAGCGGCCTCCCCTGTCCAAGGACTATCTCCAAGGCAAAGCCGACCGGGACAGCATCTTCGTCCACCCAGAGCATTGGTACGCCGCGCACGCGGTGGAGTTGCGTCTGAGCAGTGCAGTGACCTCACTCGACCCGAGCTCACGAATCCTCACCACCGCCACCGGCACCCAGCTGAGCTACGACAAGCTGCTGCTAGCAACCGGTTCGAGACCCCGTCGCCTTCACGTGCCAGGAGCCGATCTGGACGGCGTCTATTACCTGCGCAATGTCGAGGACAGTGAGCGCCTCAAGATCGAATTCGCCGAGGCGAAACGGGTGGTGATCATCGGCGCTGGCTGGATCGGGCTGGAAACCGCCGCGGCTGCTCGCGCCGCAGGGCTGGAGGTCACGCTGCTCGTGTCAGGCGATATGCCACTAGAGCGTGTGCTCGGCTCAGAGGTTGCGCCCCTTTTTGCCGAGCTGCACCAAAGCCATGGTGTGGACCTGCGCTACCGGGCCACGGCGGTTGAACTGACCGGCAAGCACGGGGCGGTGACCGGCGTCATTCTGAGCGACGGGACACTGATCGACGCCGACATGATCATCGTTGGCATCGGCGCCATCCCACGTACCGACCTTGCCGCGGAGGCCGGTCTCAAGATCGACAACGGGATCGTCGTCGATGAGCACCTGCGTACCGCTGATCCGGACATCTTCGCCGCTGGCGACATCGCCCACGCATACAACCCGCGTCTGGGGCGGCACATCCGCGTGGAGCACTGGGCCAATGCCCTACGTCACGGCGCCATCGCCGCCAAAGCGATGCTCGGCCAAGACACAGTCGACGTACGACCGTCGTATTTCTTCAGTGATCAATACGACCTCAGCATGGAGTACACCGGCGACATCGGGCCGGCCGGTTATGACCGGGTCGTCTTCCGCGGGCACGAGGACTCCCGCCAGGTCATCGTCTTCTGGCTTGACGAGCAACGCGTCCAGGCCGGCATGAACATCAACATCTGGGATGTCGCCGACGACATCGAACGACTGATCCGGTCAGCACGCTCGATCGACGCTGACGATCTCGCTGATCCAACGATCCCGCTCGCCAGCTTGTTATAGCGCCGACCGGCGCTGACACAGCGACGACTCAGGCGTTGTCCTCAGACCGACTCCGACTTCTTTCGAGTTCCAGCAGAATCGTTTTTCGTTCCAGCCCACCGCCGTACCCGATAAGGCTGCCATTGGCACCGATCACCCGATGACACGGAACGATGATCCCGATCGGATTGCGGCCGTTGGCCAATCCCACCGCACGGAAGGCTCCCGGCGAGCCGATCTGCTCGGCGATGTAACCGTACGACCTGGTCTCCCCATACGGGATCGTCAGCAGCGCTTCCCAGACTCGCCGCTGGAAGTTCGTTCCAACCAGATCAAGCTCGAGGTCGAACTCTCGGCGCTCGCCTGCGAAGTATTCGTCGAGCTGCTCGACTGCGTCGGAGAACGCCTTGTTGTTGTGCTGCCAACCGTTATGACTCGGTTCATGGGATTGGTCGACCATCCATAGATGCATCAGGCGCCGACCGTTGCCTGCCAGGGTCAGCGGACCGACGGGACTTTCGATGGTTCGGAATTGCATTACAGACATCATTTCTCCTCTTTTGGCGGCCAGGCATTCACCGAGTGGTCAAGTGCGGTCCATAGATGCTGAGTTGCGTAGGACCGCCATGGGCGCCAGCGAGAGCTGCGCTCCTTAAGGGCGCGGGTGTCCCCCGGCAGCCCCAGCTGCTTGGCGGCTAGCCGAACACCAAGATCAGTCGCGGGGAAGGCGTCTGGGTCGCCTAGACCACGCATCGCGATCACCTCAGCCGTCCAAGCACCGATGCCGGGCAGTGCCGCCAGCTGTTGCCTCGCGCGGTTCCAGTCGCAACCGGCGTGTAGGGCCACACGCCCGTCCGCCAGCGCATCGATCAACGCAACCACAGACTGCTGCCGAGTCTTGGGGAAGGCCAGATGGGCCGGATCGATTTCGGCAAGCTCCTCGACCGCGGGAAAAACGTGCGTCAGACTGCCCGCCGAGTCGGTGACGGGCTGCCCGTAGGCGGCGACAAGCCGGCCGATGTGGGTACGCGCCGCCTTAATCGACACCTGTTGGCCGAGCACCACCCGCAGCGCCAGCTCCGGCTCGTCGACCGTGCGCGGGATGCGCTGACCGGGCGCTTTGGCGATCAACGCCCGCAAGTCGTCGTCGGAGCTCAGCGCCTCGACTACCGCCTCCGGATCGGCGTCGAGATCGAGCAACCGCCGACAGCGGGCAATCGCGGCAGAGACGTCGCGGAAATCATCGACCACCAGCAGACAGCGCACATGTTCGGGAGTTGGCGTCAGGCTGACGATTCCGCTGCCGGACGAAAGCCGCAGCGTTCGCC
>JBKOZG010000131.1:0-3219 GCA_046725775.1 Actinomycetota bacterium
CCCCTACCGTTTGGGCCCAGGTCCCGATGAGTGAAAACACCTGGGCAATCCAGAGCATCCGGAAGACGCGATGGCGCAAGGGTGCCCATGCTCCGGGTGCCGCCGCCTCGGCCTGAACGGAGTCGGTCACTTGACGGCACCAGCCACGACTAAGAAGTTAGCTGAGACTCGTGGAGCGCCGGGCTGGTGTCCGAAGCGTCGGTTGATGAACGAAGCGTCCGGATCCACAAGTTGGATGCTGGACGACGAGAGCGGTCTTCCACTAGTGCTGGTTCAGCCATTGGTAGAGCACAGAGCTGCGGAATCGCGCGAAACAGGATGTCGCAAGACAGCTTTGGCACGAGGGCGACTGGGTTTTCACCTCCCGGACGGGTCGCTCCTGGTCCGAACTTCGACTATGAGCACTGGAAGGCGTTGCTGAAGACGGCAAACCGTTGTCGCTTGTTTGGTCGGTTGTGCCAATCACCGGCCGAACCGGTCACCAACTCCGGCCGCTTCGTTTCCCTCACCGAATCCGACCTCCTCGCCCAGCCCATCCGCGGAGGACTTGAATCTTCGCAAGGCCGAGCGGGCTGACTCCCGATTCTGGCGCGTCATCGATCGCCTTTCGGCCGACCCGGATTCAGATCTGACGGAGCTCACGACGGTTGCCCATGGCTCGGTGCGGTCCTTGAACGCACTTCACCGGGACGGCCGAGCAGTCGCGGCCGGCGCCCGCTTGCCGGTCCTCTCCGGGATGGATCCACACCGGGCAGGCCAGAGGCGCACGTGCCATGTCTGTTGCGCGGGCGGTGTCTATTAGCCAAGGGCGGTGGTCGGGTTCAGGGTGAGCCTCACATCCGGGATCTCAGCACGTCGAACTCGGCTCCTGGCGAGGACGGGTCGAAGCCGTGCGCGATCAGCCAGCGGGCCGCCCCTAGGCTTCGCCACGACCACCACCCGCGGATCATATCGAGATCGACGCCGGTGCCGTAGCCGGCGATGACGTCGCCAAGGTGCTCCTCGTGTCCGAGCGTCAAGGTCGCGAGGTCGTACAGGGCATCACCCTGTGCTGCCTCGGACCAATCAATCACGCCGGTGATCTCGTCACCGTCGACGAACACATGGGTGATCTGCAGGTCGCCGTGCGTGAAGACTGGTGTCCATGGCCGGAGTGCCGCCTCGGCAATCCGGCGGTTGCGCGCAACCAGGTCGGTGGGGAGGACGCTGTTCGTGACAAGCCACTCGCATTCGCCGTCGAGTTGCGATGCGACCTCGTCGAGGCTCCGACCGGGCCATGGCGGCAGGTGCGCGTCGTGCAGCATCCGTACGGCGGCACCTGCTGCGGCCCACGCCGCCGACGACGCGGTCGACGGCTCGCCGAGGCAGCCGAGTGCCGTCCCTGCGAGGGCGGCGAGTGCGAGTACGGGCGGCTTCCGCCACAGGACCTCCGGGGTCGGGATCGGCGCGATAGCCATTGCCTCGACCTCGACGTCGGTGCGCGTTTGATCAGCGTCGATCTTTAGTTGGCGACCTGCTGGTACCAGCGGGGGGACATGCTCCAAGCGGCGTCGAGCTTGTGAGCGAGTAGGTTCACGAGGTTGATCATGGCGCCGGTGGGCCGGCGTCGGCCGGTCGCCTACGCCTTTGTCAAGCCTTCAGTGCGATTGGGCGTGCGACGAACCAGGGACTTTGTCGTATTTCTCGTCATTTGTAGGCTGCTGCGCAAGCTATTTCGAAGGCAATCACCTTGGCAATGGCTGCCTAGTG
Source organism: Actinomycetota bacterium (assembly GCA_046725775.1). Lineage (GTDB taxonomy): Bacteria > Actinomycetota > Actinomycetes > Propionibacteriales > Propionibacteriaceae > Microlunatus. Next base: position 1,750 of record JBKOZG010000131.1, read on the forward strand.
CGCGTTGCCTCGATCACTTGCTTGATCGCATCAGTTGTCGCTTGGGCATGTTCGCTCTTCCACAGCAGCCCCGAATGGGTTGCTCCTTGCATCACGCGATGAATGCTGTTCGTGGAGAGTCCGGCGAATTCTCCGTTGATCTCGGTCCAGACTCGCCTCGTCTCATCGTCTGGGGTGGTCGCACTTACCACGATCAGTGGGATTGAGCCCAGGCTCGTTACCTCTCGTTCCTGCTGATACGTCTGCGGCATGGCGCGATATTGGTCAAGGATGACTTGAAAGTATTTCGTCGTGACCCCGAACGTACCCAGAGCCGCTCCCTGCTGCGTCGGCAAGTCATCGTAGTCGGCCTGCGGCAGCAGCAGCCTTACGACGCCAAATGGCGCGAGCCAGCGAGCCAGGGTAATTGTGCCTTTTTCGGAGGCGAGTTCGGCTTGTCTCTCAGGTGGAAAACGCGGATCGTCGTCCAGCGTCCCGGGATCTATGAGCACCATGCCGACTACCTCGGCGGGATACTCCTTGGCATAAACCCGGGCGATTCGACCTCCATATGAGTGACCGACCAACACATACGGCGCCTCGATCCCGGCCCCCGCAAGCAAGGCGCGCAGTTCGGCCACATGCTGGTTCATATCACGCGGTCTAGGTCCGCGTTCGCTCCAACCCATGCCCGCCCGGTCATAGGCGCAGACACGGGTCGATTGCGCTATCTCCGGCTGCACGAGACCCCAACTGGGCGACGCGTTGCCACCCGCGGCGTCCAGAATCACGGTTGGACTTCCCTCGCCGGTGCAATTGATGTGCAGCTGGTAACCGTCAACGGCGACCAATTGGCCGGGGGGCGGGAATTCCTGCCTGTCGTTCCGGGTGGCAACGGCCTGGTAGACCAGGCCCGTGACAGCCAGCGTGGCAAGCAGCATGAGGAGCCCTAAAGCAATACGCCTTATCCAGCGAACAACTCCCGTCTTACGCTGTTTTTCGTTTCGCTGGGTGAAATCTTCACTCGACGTCATGATGTGTGACGCCTCCTTGACGTTTGTTGCGGCTGATTGAGGCTACTGTGCTGCCGACCACCTTTCTTGGGTCCCTGTCCGCAGTTGCGTCCAAATGTGAGCCCCGGCCTCCGGCGCCTGAGCGGGCTTCACTGGGACGACTCGTACAAGTTGCCCCGGTCCCGTATGTCGTTCCGCAGCTGACACGTCGTCGAGTGGCAAGCCCGGCGTGTTGGCTCGCCGTACTCGATTGCGGCCCGTGGGCGCGGACGGCCAGTGGGCGTGGTTCACCCCTCCGAATGCCTGAAATGTGCAAATGGCCGCTCCGGCTCTGGTAGCGGCGGCCGCAGCCGGTTAATGGTGCGATAGATCGTGGATCGTCCGACGCCGAAGAGTTCGGCGAGTTCGGCTTGGGTATAGGTGCCGAGGTCGTGCAGTTCGAGCAGATGTTTGGCCTGGTTCGGCTTGAGCTTCGGCT
>JBKOZG010000113.1:0-12250 GCA_046725775.1 Actinomycetota bacterium
GAGGTCCTCGCCAGAGTCGCCGAATACGGGGACCTGGCACATGACCTGCTGACCTCAAGTGCTCCAACCCTGCCGGACGAAGCCTGACGATGACTTGACGCTCACCGCTCGCTGGCGAAGAGCGCAGCCGGCGAGAGGGCCAACAGCTGGGCTGCCCTCCTTTCAGGCGCCGCGTGAACGTGACGAGAAAACCGCACGGCTAGGGTGAAGCCGTGACCGCCAAGCTGGAGAAAGAGCCGATGGGCAGCCGAGGGACCCGGCTGCCACGAGATCAGCGGCGCATCCAGCTACTCGATGCCGCCAATGAGGTTTTTACCTCCAAGGGCTACCACGCGGCAGCCATGGACGACATCGCGGACGCCGCCGGCGTCTCCAAACCGGTCTTGTACCAGCACTTTCCCTCCAAACTGGACCTTTACCTGGCGCTCCTCGACCAGAGCTGTGATCGACTCGTCGAGATCGTCGAAGATGCCCTGGCATCGACTGAAGACAACGCTGATCGGGTGATCGCCACGGTCGGAGCGTTCTATGAGTTCGTCTCATCCGACAGCGGTGAGTTCCGCTTCGTCTTCGAATCAGACCTGACCGGTGATGGAGCGGTGCAGCAGCGACTCGCTCGCGTCAATGACGAGATCTCGGACGCTATCGCGGAGGTCATCGCCGAAGACACTTCGCTGCCTGCCCAGCAAGCCAAGCTGCTTGCGGTCTCGCTCGTCGGTATCGCCCAGGTGAGCGCGCGCTACTGGATCTCAGGCGGTACGTCAACAATCACGCTCGATGAGGCCAAGCAGCTTGTCAGCAGCCTGGCGTGGCGCGGCATCGGTGGCTTCCCGCTGACCGAACACGACAAGGCCGCGCGTGCAGGCGACCCGTCCCACGCCTGAACTCGGCCGCCTGGAGTCTCAGCTTGTCTAGGGCTGGCTTCGACAGGCGCAACAAACCATCTGAAAATCAGTTGCACCCCTCGCCCTAGGGACGAGGGGTGCGAATTGATCGCGCTAGATGGACCCGATCAGCCTTTCGCCAGTGTGGTGGCCCCAGTCATGATGGCCACCGCCTCCGTCGGCGTATGGGACTTGGGCGTGATCACACCCGCGCAACCGCCGAGCCTGGCGATATGGATCCGATCGGATACCTCGAACACGTTCGGCATGTTGTGGCTGATCAAGATCACTGGCAAGCCTTTGGCCTTGATCTGTTGGATGAGGTTGAGCACCTGGCCGGTCTCCTTCACCCCCAACGCCGCCGTGGGCTCGTCGAGCACCACGAACTTGGTGGCGAAGGTCGCCGCCCGGGCGACCGCCACGGCTTGCCGCTGACCACCGGACAATGTCTCCACGGCTTGCCCCATGTTCTGCACGGTCGCGATGCCCAGGTTGGCCATGGACGTGCCGGCGGCGTCCTTCATGCCCTTCTTGTCGAGCATGCGGAAGACAGACCCTAGGGGACCACTTCGCCTCTGTTCCCGACCGAGGAACATGTTCGCCGCGATGTCCAGCGCAGGCGCAACCGCGAGGGTCTGGTAGACCGTCTCGATGCCGGAACTGCGCGCATCCTGTGGCGTCTTGAAGTGAACCTCACTGCCATCCAGGTAGACGTGCCCGGAATCAGGGATCAAAGCTCCAGTTAGAGCCTTGATCAGCGTCGATTTGCCCGCGCCATTGTCGCCGATGACGGCGAGAATCTCGCCCGGAAACAGGTCGACGTCCACACCATCGAGGCCTACGACCTTGCCGAAGGTCTTGATCAACCCACGACCCGACAGCACGGTTTCGGACGTGTCGGCGAGAACCGGCGGATTACCGAGTCCGACCTTGCCTTTCTCTTCGTCCGTCAGGTCACTCGTTTCAGGCGTCGTGGTCATGCCTTCACCTTCCTGATCCACTGGTCGATGGACACTGCAACAATGATCAGCACGCCGATCGCGAGCACGCGCAGCTGATCATCCACGCCGGCTAAGGCCAGTCCGGTGTTGAACGCATACACGATCAGCGCTCCGAGGATGGTGCCGACGATACCGCCGCGACCGCCGAACAGGCTGGTGCCGCCGATCACGACCGCGGTGATGGTCTCCAGGTTGGCGCCCACGATCGCGTTTGGGCTTGCGGTGCCGGCGCGGCCGATCAGCACCCATGCGGTGAAGCCGTAGATCAGGCCCGCTACGGTGTAGACGCTGAGCAGCACCCGGTCGACCTGGATACCGACCAGCCGGGCGGCCTCGATGTCGTCGCCGACGGCGTACAGGTGGCGGCCCCAGCTGGTCTGGCTGAGTATGAAGGCGACGATGGCCGCGAGTACGGCGACGACTATCACGCCGAGAGTCAGGCGGAATGGCCCAATCGGGAACCGGGTGCCCATCAGGTTGAGGATGGGCGGCATGGCGTTCCTGCCCACGCTGGCACCCCCGGAGTACAGCAAACCGATCGCGGTGTAGATGCTCAGCGTGCCGAGCGTAACGATGAACGGCGGCAGATTCAGCCTGGTGACAAGTATGCCATTGAGGAACCCGCAGGCGGTGCCGACGGCGATGCCGATGAGCAGGGCAAGGCCTCCCGGTACGCCGTTGTTGGCAGCTAGGTTGGCCATCACAAGCATCGAGAGGATGGCAGTGGCGCCGACCGCCAGGTCAATGCCAGCGGTCAAGATGATCAAGGTTTGACCGAGTGCCAGGGCTGCGATCACCGCAGTCTGCTGCAGGATGATGGAGATGGTCGCGGGCTGAGCGAACCGCGGGTTGATGATGGTGAAGGCAATGCATGCCACGATCAGCACCATCAGCGGGCTGAGCGCGGGATGTGCGTGCAGCAGATGCTGGACGCGTTGGAGCGGCGACTGTTGCCGCAGCGCAAACTGTTCCGCAGCTGACGCTGGTGCATGTGGTTCGACTGAGGTTGTCACGTGGGCTTCCTTGCCGTAGGAGTTACTCCGGTTTCGCGAGGAGGCGGCTGTCGCCGCCGCCGTGATTGGGCCGGCTCCGCCCGGCTGGCCGAGCCAGCTTTACGGTACGGGGCGGAGCCAGCCGCCTTATTCTTCAACTGAGGGCTTACTTACCCCAGCAGAGCTTCTCGCCTTCGGCGACACTGATGCTCTCGACACCTTCGACCTTCTTGTCGGTCACCAGCGCCACACCGGTGTCATAGAAGTCCAGGCCTGGCGTAACCGCCGGCTTCTCGCCGGTCCTCTTGAACTTGGCGATCGCCTCGACACCAAGCTGGGCCATCTTCACCGGGTACTGCTGCGAGGTGGCCCCGATGGTGCCGTCTTTGACGAGCTTCAGACCCGGATCGCAGCCGCCGTCAACCGACACGATAAGGGCTTTCACACCGGCAGCATTCAATGCCTCTGCCCCGCCACCGCCAGACGGTTCGTTGATGCTGTAGACCAGGTTGATGTCCTTTGACTTGGCCAGGCAGGTCTCCATGGCCGTCTTGCCTCCGTCCGCGGCACCTTGGGTCGGCTCGTTGCAGACGATCGTGTAGTCGCCGCCCTTGCCGCCGGTGTACTTGCCGGCTTTGTCCTCGTCGCCGTTCTTAGTCTTGTCCTTGACGTCGATACCCATGCCGGTCAGGAAGCCCTGATCACGGTTGTAGTCCACAGTCGCGACCTTGTCATTGAATAGGTCGAGCATGGCGATGTTCGCCTTCTGGCCGTTCATCTGGGCGGCTGCCCACTTGCCAATCAGCTCGCCTGCCTTGAAGTTGTCTGTGGCGAAGGTGATGTCGACTACGTCCGGAGGGTTCGGTGGCGTATCAAGCGCTGCCACGTACAGGCCGGCGTCCCGGGCCGCCTGGATAGCCGGGTTCACGCCGTCGGTCGCCGGGGTGATCAGAATCCCGGCGTCCCCGCGAGCCTGCGCCGCCTCGATGGCCTGAATCTGAGTAGCTTCATCACCATCCTCCTTGCCCGCGGCAGTAGTGATGGAAACGTTGTTCGCCTTGCCGGCTTCCTCCGCACCCTTCTGCATCGTGATGAAGAAGGGGTTCGTGGCGGTCTTGGTGATCAACGTGACGGCGATCTCCTCATCGGCAGCGACGCTGCCTTCCGAACCAGCGCCACCTGTGTCCCCGCCACCACAAGCGGCAAAGGCGAGTGAAGCTGCCGCAGTCAACGCCAGGGCCGCAGCGAGGCGTGAGCCTCTGCGGTTCGGCGGTAAGTACTTCATAGATGATCCTCTCGGTTCCGCACCGCCGATCGTGACAACGGTGTCAAGCTCATTCTTAAGTGGTTCTCAGCTTTGATGTCAACCCCAGCAGATTAACGAATTGGTATCTGGGTACGCTGCTTTCAGGAAGGGAGACATCGATGTCAACGCCGCCTACCGGATCGGCTCCTCGCATGAGGGCTACCATCCGTGACGTTGCGGCGCTGGCAGGTGTGGGAACCAAGACCGTTTCGCGCGTTATCAATGACGAGGCCAACGTATCGCCCCAGACCCGAGAGAGGGTTGAACGCGCCGTACTCGCCCTGAATTTCAAACCAAACCAGGGGGCTGGCGCGTTGCGCCGCGGCGATCGCAAGACGCTCACCCTCGGCCTCCTCCTTGACACGGTGGATAACCCATTCTCAGCCGCGATCAATCGTGCTGTCGAGACCGTAGCCTACGGTAGAGACACGGCAGTCCTCGCCGCTAGTTCCGAGAACGATTCTCGCCGCGAGCGGGCGATGGTCGATGCCTTCACCCGTCGGCGGGTCGATGGACTGATCTTGAGCCCGATCACTGAAGATCAGGGCTACCTTCATGTGGAACGCCAGCAAGGTACGCCGCTGGTGTTTGTCGACCGACCCCCGACAGGGCTGTTAGCCGATGCCGTCGTCAGCAACAACTACGAAGCAGCGATCGAGGCGACGAGACATTTGATCAATAACGGCCATCGCCAGATCGCCTTTCTCGGCGACGAGCGTGCGACGTCGACAATTCGCGGCCGGCAGCACGGGTTCGTCGATGCGATGGCCGCCGCGGGATTGACCGGGACCGCCCGCGAGGTAGCCGGACTGTGGTCCGAGCAAGACACTTATACCGCTATCTGTGGCCTTGTACAGCTCGACAATCCGCCGAGCGCGCTGTTCACCTCGCACTACCTGATAACCCTCGGCGCAATCCGCGCGCTTCATGATCTCCAGCTGGAGCAGAAAATAGCCATCATCGGTTTCGACGACATCGTTCTTGCGGACCTGGTACGTCCCGCAATCACCGTCATGGCACCAGATCCAACCGGCCTTGGCAGCATCGCGGCTCAGCGCATCTTCGCTCGACTGGACGGTGATACCTCACCTGTGCAAACCATCGTCGTGGCGGCCAAGCTCATCGCCCGCGGTTCCGGGGAGATCCCGCCGGCTAATAGATAACGGCTGCGAGCGTCGGAAATCGCGCGCCGCCGCAAGTACAACGCTTTTCCGTTCCATCACCTCCGACGAAGACGGCGGCGACCCGGCGAACATCGCAGCGAGCGAAGCCAGCAATCAAATACAGCGCGATGCCCGATCAGCTGCTCAAAATGCACGCACTAGTGTCGACTGAACCGGGTAGCTGGAAGGTGAGTCGACCATGACGATCTCTGAGATGACCCCGCTCAGTGCGCGCGAAGACTGGACGGTAGAACGCGGCGTAGCGGCAGTTTCGGCCAGCCTCAAAGGAATCCGGCGGCTGGGAGTTGCCTTTTCCGGTGGCGTCGACTCGTCCCTGCTACTTGCGCTGGCGACGCGGGCGCTTGGTGCTGACAATGTGATGGCCCTCCTTGGGGTGTCCCCCAGCCTCGCTGCCGAAGAGCGGAGTGCTGCCCACGATGTAGCCCGCCAGGTCGGCGTACCGCTCGTCGAGCTGATGACATACGAAGGTGATCGTCCGGAGTATCGGGCGAACGGGCCTGATCGGTGTTTTCACTGCAAGGAGGAACTCTTCACCCGGATTGAGGACGGGATCGCTGGCCGTTACGGACTGGACGCCATTGCGTACGGTGAGAACGCCGACGACGCCCGCCGGCCCGACCGACCTGGTGCCCGAGCCGCCACCAATCACCATGTCCTCCGGCCGCTCGCCGACGCCGGCATGACCAAGCTGGACGTGCGGAGCCTCGCCCGCGCTCTGGCCCTGCCGGTAGCCGACAAGCCTGCTGCGCCCTGCCTCGCGTCACGGATTCCACACCACCACCTGGTTACGCCGGCCAAACTCAGCCAGATCGAACGCGCCGAGTCGGCGTTGCGACAGCTCGGATTCGCCGAACTGAGAGTTCGACATCACGACGACGTCGCCCGGATCGAGCTGCCTGCCGCAGATCTGATCCGGGCCGTCAGCGATCCGCTTCGTACGCAGGTGCTGGCCGCTGTCCGACGCGCCGGATTCCGATTTGTCGCGGTGGATGTCGGTGGGATTCAGTCCGGCGCATTCACACTGCCACTGCTGAACTCTGATCATGACTGAATCGGCGCGCTCTCAGCCATCCGTCGAGCACTTCGCCGACCTTGATCACAACCGCGCCGAGCGACGCGGCTATCCGGAGGCGATCTATTGCACAGGCAAGACGCCTGAACAGGTTGCCATGATCGCCGCCGCTGTTCGTGATCAACCGCACGTGACGCTGTTCACACGAGTGCGCAAGCAGCATGCTGCAGCCATCCTGTCCGAGCTCCCTCGCGCTTTTCATGATCAAGAGGCAGGCCTGCTGGCCTGGCCACCCAATCCGCCGGCTGCGACTGGTGGGCTTGTCGTCGTACTCGCAGCCGGAACCTCCGATCTGCCCGTGGCCAAGGAGGCTCGGCTCACCGCTTCATACCTGGGGAGGTCAACCGAGCTCGTAGTCGATGTCGGTGTCGCGGGCCTGCATCGGGTGCTGGGCCGTCTCGACATGCTGCGGCAGGCCAGGGTCGTAGTCGTAGCTGCAGGGATGGATGGCGCTCTTCCGAGTGTCGTGGCAGGGCTCATCGCAGCGCCCGTGGTGGCGTTGCCCACCTCAGTTGGATACGGGGCGGCCTTTGAGGGACTAGCTGCTCTCTTAGCGATGCTGAACGCCTGCGCGCCCGGCGTAGCGGTGGTGAACATCGACAACGGCTATGGCGCCGGTCACCTGGCGGCTCAGATCGCGGCGCCATGAGCAGCCGACGCCATGCCTGGATCGATGCCTCAGCTGGGGTTGCCGGCGACATGTTGTTGGGTGCACTAGTCGATGCGGGCGCAGATCTGCCGGTGGTGCAACAAGCCGTGGACGCGGTGATTGCTGACTCTGTCCGGCTGATCTCGAGGCCAGTGACCCGAGCCGGCCAGCACGCCACACAGATATCGGCAGACGTGATCTCCCAAGATGTTCCGGTCCGGGAATGGAAGGCAATCGAAGATCTCATAACAACCGCAGGTCTCGCAGCACCGGTTCGCGATCGAGCGCTTCGGAGCTTTGGAAGACTCGCCGAGGCGGAGGGGCGGATCCACCACCTGCCCGCAGCGAGAGTGCACTTTCACGAGGTTGGTGCACTCGACTCCATTGCCGACATCGTCGGAGTTGCCGCGGCGCTGCACGATCTCCAAATCGACAGCATCAGTGCGAGTGCGGTCGCCGTCGGATCCGGACGTGTCCGCGGTGCGCACGGTGACCTCGGTGTGCCGGTGCCCGCTGTCGTCGAGCTGGCGGCCGGCTGGAGGATCTTCGCTGGCGGCGCTGGCGAACTCGCCACCCCGACCGGAATGGCCCTGGTCTCAACGCTCGCTGAGCAATGCGAAGACCTGCCGGTGCTGACCCTGCAGGCTTCTGGGGCCGGAGCAGGCACTCGCGATACGCCCGGTCGTGCCAACCTGACGCGAGTACTCATCGGTGAACGGGTCTCGCACCGGGATGAGGAGCTTGCGGAAGCGGATGTGCTGATCGAGGCCAATGTCGACGATCTGGACCCTCGACTCTGGCCCGGGGTACTCACCAGCTTGATCAGAGCCGGAGCCGCCGACGCATGGCTCGTTCCGATCATCATGAAGAAAGGTCGACCCGCGCATACGGTCAGCGTTCTGGCGCGGCCCGACCAGGCAGCCGATCTTCGCCACCTGCTCTTGACCCTGACGAGCAGCATCGGTGTGCGGGAGATCCGGGTGCGCAAGACGGCCCTGCCGCGAGGATGGGTCGACTTGATCGTCGCTGGCAGCTGCATATCAATCAAGATCGCGCATAGCCACGGGACGATCTGGCAAGTCACGCCTGAGTTCGATGATCTTGAGCGGGCCGCAGATGAGCAGGACCTATCTCCGATCACCATGCTCGAGCAGGCCATGGCAGCCGCGCTAGCCGCAGGGCTGGTGGCCGGTGCGCCGATACCAAACGGCCTGCGCACCAGCCGCACCTAGGGATTGCGCCTGCCCATCACAACCATCCAGACGCAAGCCCTGACCGCCCCAAACAGGCCTAGCCGAAACCATCGCTTCTCCGAGGCCAAGTTGAGGCAACTCGCGTCGAGTAGATTTGCTCGTCAGAGCCCGTAACGCGACCAGCTTGCTATAGAAACGCAACGCGCCCCGAAGCCAGCGCCAGAGAGGAAGTCGATGACCGAGCCTACGTCGTCCGCCGCCGCCCCGGCGCCGCTCACCCCACCCGAGGGCGCCCCACTGACCCTGACCGCGCCGGCTCCCCCGCCGTCAGTCGTGGCCACTCAGGCTCCTGCCATGGCTCCGCAAGTGGATCCGGCCACCATCCCGCAGCTCGACGGCAAGGTGGACAGCTTCTTGAGCGCTCTGATGACCGCTCAGACCCGTTCACCTGAGTTCGCCCAGCAGGCAGCCAACGTTCGTGCGATGGGAGACGCCGACATTCGTCGATCTGCCGAGACCTCGAACCGCCTGCTGCAGACCCCGGTACGAGCACTCAAGGAGGGCGGAATCGCCGAAGGTTCGAAGGTTGGCAACACGCTGCTGGAACTTCGCCGTACGGTCGAAGACTTGGACCCCAGCCGTGCAACCGGAGTGCGCAAGTTCCTCGGTGTGATCCCGTTCGGCGACAAGGTCACCGACTACTTCCGGCGCTACGAGTCTGCGCAAGGCCACTTGAACGGGATCCTGCACGCCCTCCGGAACGGCCAGGACGAGCTGACCAAAGACAACGTCGCCCTCAACCTGGAGAAGCAGAACCTCTGGGGTGCCATGGGGCGCCTGAACGCTTACATCTACATCGCCGAGCGGCTCGACGCACGTCTCGCCGCCACGATCGCACAGCTGGAGATCTCCGACCCCGAGCGGGCAAAGGCGCTGAGCCAAGACGTTTTGTTCTATGTCCGTCAAAAGCACCAAGATCTGCTGACCCAGCTCGCGGTATCGATCCAGAGCTATCTCGCCATCGACATCATCATCAAGAACAACATTGAGCTGATCAAAGGCGTCGATCGAGCATCGACTACGACAATTTCGGCCCTCCGCACGGCTGTGATCGTGGCCCAAGCACTCGGCAACCAGAAACTTGTTCTTGACCAGATCACCGCGTTGAACACCACGACCTCTGACCTCATCCAACGCACCTCGGAAATGCTCCGCGACAACTCTGCGCAGATCCAGCAGCAAGCGGCCTCCGCGACTATCGGGCTCCCCCAGCTGCAGGCAGCGTTCCAGAACATCTACGCCACGATGGATTCCATCGACACCTTCAAGCTCCAAGCCCTGGACACCATGGCAGCCACGATCGGCACCTTGGAGACCGAGGTCGCCAAGTCCCGCGAGTACCTCGATCGGGTGCGTCGTCAAGATGAGCAGCTGGCCTCCGGCGCCCTGGACCTCGAGGGTGGCGGCACCCCCGGCGGACTGCGCTGATCCGAGCCGGCTTCTCGATCATCGTCTGTGTCTCATGGGGTTCAAGGATTGGATTGCAAACATCACGGGGAGGCGTCCGCAGCCAACACCGCCCCCAGTGCAACCGACCCCCGCGGCGCCGACCGAATCCGACATCATGCGGGCACTGGATCGCGTCGAAGCCATGGTCGACGGCGGCGTAGTACCGGCGTCGGTCCAGTCCAGAGTTCGCCGAGTTGCCCAGACTGTACGCGAGACCATGCCCCGCCTGCGTAACCTCGGGCTAGGCAGCCCGGAGGCATATTCGGTCATGGCAACCGCCACGGACTACCTGCCGGAAGCGATCGGCGCGTACACCCGGTTGCCACGACAATGGGCCGACTCACGCCCGATCGAGAATGGCAAAACCTCACTGATGCTGCTGATCGACCAGCTCGATCTGCTGAGCGCCACCATGGACAAGATCTTTGATGCGGTAGTTCGGGTGGACGCCGACGCGCTTATCGTGCATGGCCGCTTCCTGCAGGAGAAGTTCGGTCATGCATCAACCGGAGGTGCGCTGAACATCGGCGATCAACCGGCGCCGGAAGCACCGCGCAGCACCTTGGACTTGCCGTGACGGAGCCCACGACCCGCACTCTTGCCGCAGCGTTGGACGAACTCCGCAGCGCAGCCGTTGCAGCCGGCCTCGAACCTGAGGCGGCGGTACGCGAGGGCGAGGCGCTGGCCGCAGCAGTGGCCGAGTCGGCAGAGCAGGCGTACCGCGACTGGTGCGACCAGACCGGCCACCAGGATCCACAGGACTTCTTCGATGCCGCACACCGCGGCCGACGCTGGCGGGCTGCCCCTACCGCGCTACTCGGACAGCTCGTCGTCAATAGGTCGCCGCACGCGACTCACTATGCCGAAGCTTTGGCCGAGGCTTGTCGCGCAGCGCAGACGCTCGGCGCACCAAACCCGAGGACCGCCGGCAATGCAGCCGTCGCGGCGGCGGCGCAGCTCGGGGCGCTGACCCGACCGACTGCGCCGGAAACGACGCGGCCCGCGGTGATGGAGATGCTCCGCGTGCTCGACCAGAGTTCACTCGACTTAAGCTCACTGGATCTGACTCTGCCCAGGGGTGCCTTTCCCGGGATCGATCCAGCCGGAACCGATTCCGGCCAGCGCGCTGAGCCATCCAGCCTCCTACCTGAGCCGAGAGAAGCGCAGCGCCCTGGTCCTCCGCCAGACGCCGGGCAGAAGGCGGAGGCCGCAGAGACCAAGCCAGAACCGCAACCCAAGACGCTGGCGGAGCTGCTGGCCGAGCTCGACGCCCTCATCGGCCTCACCGAAGTCAAAGCCGAGATCCACCGGCAAGTCGCAGTGCTTCGGGTCGAGGCGCTGCGCAGCAAGGCGGGTTTGAAGTCTCCGACGATCACCCGGCATCTGGTCTTCGTCGGCAACCCAGGTACCGGCAAGACAACGGTCGCTCGGCTGGTCGGCGGAATCTATCGGGCACTCGGACTACTGTCGAAAGGCCAGCTCGTTGAAGTAGACCGCTCAGAGCTGGTCGCCGGCTATCTGGGGCAAACGGCAATAAAGACGGCCGAGGTCGTGGCATCCGCGGCTGGCGGGGTCCTCTTCATCGATGAGGCATACAGCCTGGCCGGCGACCAGTACGGCCAGGAATCGGTGGACACTTTGGTCAAGGAGATGGAGGACCGACGCGATGATCTGGTGTTGATCGTTGCCGGCTATCCCGATCCGATGGCGATCTTCATTGCCCAGAATCCAGGGCTAGCGAGCCGCTTTCGTACCACAATCGAGTTTGCCGACTACAGCGATGAGGACCTTGTGAGCATTCTCACAGAGATGGCCAAGGCTGCGGACTACGACCTCGACGAGGCGTGCGTGACACGCTTTACCGCAATCCTTGCCATGACACCGCGTGGGCCCATGTTCGGCAATGGGCGATTCGCACGCAATATGTTGGAGGCGGCGATTGGCCGCCATGCGTGGCGGCTTCGCGATGTCGCCGAGCCGACCGTTGAACAGTTAAAAAAGCTGATCCCCGAGGACTTTGACGTGGCGGCCGGTGAGGATGAGCCGCCACCCGGAAGCCCACGGCAACAATCCAGCCCACCATCCTCGCATGAGGTGGCTGGCGAGCAACCAGCCGAGGATCGTTCCGAGACCCAAGGAGCGCAGCAGTGAGTCAGGCCAGCCATCAAGGCGGTGCAACCGGGGTCGCCGCGCGGCCGGCTGCCGCAACCACGACGACCGCGCCCGCAACCTCGCCACCGCCCACCCTGCCCGCGCTGCCGGGTCGAGCCACCGCGAGTCCCGCGGCTTCCACGCCGACGGTGAAAACCAGGGATACGCCGCGGCGGCTCCGCCTGCTCAGCGTCGGCGTCGTCGTCGCCGGCGTGGTTGTCGCTTTGCTGGGCGCCCTGACCTTCTCTTATCTGGCATTCTCGCTGAACCGTGCCCAAGCGGACACCGCACAACTCATCCGGGTTCAGA
>JBKOZG010000114.1:0-6622 GCA_046725775.1 Actinomycetota bacterium
CGAAGGTGCTCGGAAACGGCGGCAAGAGGTGTTGCAGATTCCGTTCCAGTTGCATGGGCTGGGTGCTTGCTTGGCCGCAGCGGCTCAGCTGGTCGAGTCGTCCACGGTGGAGGCTACGGAGGCGACTGCCGAGTTGGATGCAAGCGAACGGGCGGCACTGGAGGAGGCTTTGGGATTCGGCACGAAGGGGGCGAAGCCACGCCAAGCTCAGGCTGCGATCAAGGAGCTTGAGGAACAGCAACGCGCCCGAACCAAGCGCTTTCAGCGGGATGCGATTGATCGAACGCTCACCGAGCTGACTGGCTTCTATCGCGATGTGCTGAGCATCCAGACGGGGTCGGGGGCGCCGCTGATCAATGAGGACCTGAAGCCTCAGATTGTTGTGCTGGCGCGAAAGTCGACAGCTGAATCGACGCTCCATCGGATCGACGCGCTGCTCGGTTGCCGTACGGCGCTGGAGGGAAATGTTGGCCCGCTGCTTGCGGTCGAGGCGGCGCTGATTGGTCTGGTCGAAGGATGACGGCTCTGAAAAATCACACGGAGAGATTGCGGCGGCGTAGTGTAGCTGACTTTCCTTCGAAATTTTTGGGGTTCATTTTCTGCGAGATCTTTAGTAATCTGGTCGCCACAGGTTGCCGGAGGGGACGAACCCCCGAGCGTCCTCTCCGACAACCTTCCAAGGTCCGGCTGATCAGGCCGGGCCTTTCTTCATGTGAGGACCGACCGCCTCGTACCGGTGCCATGTGTCGGAAATGGGTCAACCCACCTTGCAGGCACTCTGCACCCGTTGCTGCGCGTGCAGAGCGTCGGGAGAGTGGGTTTACCTCGATTTCCGACCGGGCGGAGGGGACTGTGCTTGATCGGGGCGCGAGTCTTGGGGACGGCGATGAAGCCGTTCAAGAACTGAGCGCTCAAAGGTCACAAATTGGTATCGCAGGTGTTGCGCTCCGAAGATGATTGCCCCTACGGTGGAAAGCGGCTCGTTTCCGTTTCGTTATCAAATGGGGCGGGAGCGGAATGCCGGGGGGAAGGACTCAGGAGGCATCAGATGTGTCTGCTGAGATCGCGCGTCCGTTCGCCGAGCTCCGCTGGATGGGCGCCTTGCCGGGAAGGTCCCGGGCGAAGCGGAGGTGGAGGAACCAGCGGATCTCTCTCACGTCAGGAGAGAGGAGAGAGTCCCGGGGGTGAAGCGCTCACTGCGGTGTCTCTAGCACCGCGTGAGCGCCGGGCCCATAACGGCCCGAACCAAGTTCCGCGCAGGCGTGCTCGGGGAAGGATTCGAGTCTTACGTTGACATCCGCGATCATCAAGCCTGCCGTCCGCGCCGGCGCTGCGCTTGCGCACCACTGGCGGATTGGGTTTTGCTGGCGCTGCACCTGCCGAGGCAGGTGACCAATCCCGGAGCGTTCTACAACCAAGAAGGCGAGCGACTCGACGAAGAAGATCGCCAAGAAGGCGGCTCCAAAGAAGTACAGTGCTAGTGCTAGCGATAGGACCGTTCGCGTCAAGCGGGGGCGACACGCTTAACAAGATCGCCAAGCCTCACCACGTGAAGGGCGGCTGGAAACCCTTGTTGATGCTTAACCAAAAGACGATCAAGAACCCAGACCTGATCTTCATTTGACAGGTCATCAAGATCAAATAGACCAGACTGGCGCGGGTGGGACCCTGCCCCCCAGTAAGCCCACCCGTGGAAGCCCGGCAGACCCGCATCTGCCGGGCTTCCGGTTTTGCTCGGCTACCTGAACAGCTCAAGATCTGCTGCGCTTGCCCTAGCGGGATGCTCCGGTTTTAGGCTGTGGTCATGGGGAAGGTGATGGCCGTGTCGTTCGAACGGTACGGTCGGCTGTACTACCTCAATCCAGGCGAGGGTGAGTATGGCGTCGGTGATCGAGTTCTGGTGCCCACCGAGTCCGGCCCGGAGGTTGCAGAGTGCGTGTGGGCGCCAGAGTGGGTCGAGGACGAAGGGTTTGAGGGGCTGCCAGTCTGTGCCGGTCCGGCCACTGCTGAGCACCTCGAGCGAGATGCGGTGAACCGGCGGCGGCGCGCCGAGGCCAAGTTGGTCGCGAAGAAGTTGATCAAGAAGAATGACCTTCCGATGAAGGTCGTCGCCGTCGACTTCATCGATTCCGGTATCGATTTCGACCAGCTGGTGGTCATCTACTTCAATGCGCCGCATCGGGTTGACTTCCGCGCTTTGGTGAGCGAGCTGGCGCGCAGCCTGCAGGCGCGGATCGACCTGCGGCAGATCGGCTCGCGCGATGCAGCGCAACTCGTCGGCGGCCTTGGCAACTGCGGCCGCGATCTGTGTTGCGCCACCTTCCTTAAGGACTTTGAGCCTGTCAGCCTGCGGATGGCGAAGGTGCAAGATCTCCCGCCGAATCCGCTGAAGATCTCGGGCGCCTGCGGACGCCTCATGTGTTGTCTGAAGTACGAGCATCCGCTGTACACCGAATTCGCACGTACCGCTCCGGCGGTAGGAGAGCAGGTTGCCCTGGAAGATGGGGATGGCGTGGTGATCGGCCACCAGGTGCCGGCCGATTCGGTTGTCATTCGGATGAGTGCCAGCGGCGCTACCAGGAGTTGCTCGCTTGCCGCTGCCTGCGGTGCTCGCCAGCTCTACGCATCGCGCGCCGCTCCGACGCAGGCACAGGTTGCACAGCGCAAGGGACGGACCAGGCGCCGGCGGTTCGACGACGAGGAAGCCTAAACCTCCTGCACAGTCGCCGACAGCCAATTCTTGCTGATCATGCAGGCAAGCTGGGCAGGTAACTAACGCGTAGGCTCGTCGGTATGCCAGGGGCCGCTCACCGGTTGCGCGTGACAGGCATCACGGTGGCGCTGCTGGCGGTGCTGGGTGCGTGTTCGGCTGACCCGCCGCCGCCATCGGGTCAGGCGTCATCGGTGACAGTGCCATCCGCGACTGCTTCGTCGAGTCCACAGCTGCCAAAGGACGGACGACCAATACAGCCCATTCCCAACGTGACACCAGCCGGCTTCACCAAACCGCCGCCCGGCACTGGACTTGCGCGCTACGCGAGGCAGCACATCGAGTGGAAGCCGTGTGGGCACGGTTTCTGGTGCGGCACGATGCTCGTGCCGCTGGATTACGCCGATCCAGACGGGACCGCCATCACGCTGGCGCTGGCCAAGCGCCCCGCTGCCAGCGGCAAGAAGCTCGGCAGCCTGATCATCAATCCTGGCGGTCCCGGCGGCTCCGGGGTGGGCTACGTCGGATACTTCAATGCAGCAGGCCTGGAGCACTATGACATCGTCGGCTGGGACCCACGAGGGGTCGGGCGTTCGACGCCGGTGACCTGCTACGGCCGGACCGATCTTGATCGCTACCTTTCGATGGACAGCTCACCCGATGACGCCAGCGAGTGGCAGGCCAGAATCGACGAACAGATGAAGTTCGGCCAGTCCTGTCTGCGTCGGTCGGGCGCGCTCCTGGCACACATTTCGACGATGGAGACAGTGCGCGATCTTGATCTACTGCGCGGCTTGGTCGGAGATTCCAAGATCAACTACTTTGGCTCTTCATACGGCACCAAGATCGGCGCGCTCTATGCCGAATTGTTCCCACAGCGAGTTGGCCGGATGGCGCTCGATGGTGCTGTCAACATCAACTCGAAGTCCAAGATTGATCAGATCGACGGTTTCGAGCGCGCGCTTCACCACTTCGCAGCCTGGTGTGCTGGGGAGGATTGCCGGCTGGGCGCGCAACGTGACGACGCGCTTTCCACGATCAAAGCGTTCCTTGATCGGCTCGATCAGCAGCCCCTGGATGTCGCTGACGGGCGTACGCTCAGTCAGCAGCAAGGTGTGGAGGCCGTCTTCTACGCCATGTACGGCGGGACCAACAGCTGGCCTGGCTTGCGGGACGCGCTCACCGCCGCGATCTTCGATGGGGATGGTGGCGGGATGCTGCAACTGGCTGACGCCGCGGATCGACGCGATCGCGATGGCACCTATGGCCAGCTCATGTACGCGTTCCCGGCGATCCGCTGCCTGGACAGCCAGGACGATAGCGTCCGCGCAGCGGAGAAGCGGCTCGCCAAAGACTCTCGGGAGGCGCCTGTTTTGGGCCGGTTGAATGGTCCCGATCTGGTGTGTCCGCTGTGGCCGGTCAAGTCGGCGCCCAAGCAACCCGAGATCGATGCCGATGGAGCACCGCCGATTGTGGTTATTGGTACTACCGGCGACCCAGCGACGCCTTATGAGTACGCAAAGTCAATGGCGGATGAACTTAGCACGGCGGTGCTGGTGACCTTCGATGGCGAAGGTCACCTGGCGTACGGGCAAAGTGATTGCACCAAGGCGCTGGTCGATGCATACCTGGTCCGAAATCAGATACCGCGCGATGGAACTCGGTGTTGATCGGGCCAGGCCATTCGGACTTCGTCAAGGGTTATGCCGCTGGATATAGTTGGCGATCGTGCCGGGCCAGCCGGGCCCGATGCATCGCCGCCTTAGCTCAGATGGCAGAGCGACGCACTCGTAATGCGTAGGTCCGGGGTTCGATTCCCCGAGGCGGCTCACTGTTTGGCCTAGTCAGAGGCCAGGTCTCAACTCGACCACCTCCCCTCGGGGTTCGCGGGTGGCAATCGGGTGGCACTCCTGGTCGAGACGCTGCGCCACACCATCCAAATCGTCATCAAACAAACCGGAGTAGACATCTAAGGTCATGGCGGCTGAGGCGTGCCCGAGCATGCGCTGCACCGCCTTGACGTTCGCTCCCGCCGACACGGCCAGGCTTGCGGCGGTGTGGCGCAGCTCGTGCGGCGTCAGACCGGCGAGACCGGCATCCTCGGCGGCCCGGTCGAACACGTCACGCCGAAAGTTCAGATTCCGCAGCGGACGGCCGCGCCACGTCGTGAACACCAGCTCATCGGCTGCATTGCCTGCGACCAGCTCGGCCAACTGGTCGGCCAGGAAACCGGGTATCGGCACCGAACGCACCTGATGATTCTTCGGCGTACCCCACACCAGCCGCCCGCCCACCTCAGACAGCGTCTCCGCCACCGTCACACGGCGCCTCAACAGATCCAGCCGGCCAACCTTCAGCCCAGCCGCCTCACCCCACCGCAGCCCGCAGAACGCCAACAGCAGCACCAGTACGCGGTACTGTCCGCCGACCTCCGGCAACGGGTACTCAGCCGCAGCATCGGCAAGCGCCCACACCTGCTCGCGGGACAGGAACCGCCGCCCAGCCGGCCTCACCCTCGGCACACGTACACCGTCGGCCGGGTTCTTTGTGATCCGGCCGTCCCGCACCGCAAGCTCCAAGATCAGCGACAGCACGCGGTGAACATAGGCGATCGACGCCGGCGACAAACGCAACACCGAGACCCACTCCGCGACGTCCGCGTGGCTGATCTTGGCGAGCGGCACGTTGCCCCATCTCGGCTTCACGTGTTTGGTGACGATGCCCGCATATCGGGCGTACGTGGACGGCTTCAGGTGGCCTTGTGTTGCCAGCCACTTGTCAGCCCACACCCCGGCAGTGACTTTGCCGCGCGCCGGATCCACATAGCTGCCGGTGATCTTCGCGGTTTCGATCTGCGCCTGGAACCGCTGCGCATCCACCTTCCGGTCGAACGTCCTCGCCCGCCGACGACCATCGGGGTCGAAGTAACGCGCCACCCAGCGCACCCGACCGTTGCGCAACCGCCGCTCCAGCTCACTCATCGGTCACAACCTCTGGCCAGACCCAGCTGCCATCGACCTCATCGGCGCCCATCGACCGCAGCGCCGCCTCTGCAGTGGCGGCGCGGATGCACGCGTCGCCGTGCTCCTCAGCGAGCTGGCGCTCCTGCCGCTTCAGGCTCTCAATCTTGGCCATAAGACGCTGGGCGTCATCCTTGGCTTGGAGCAGCCGCATAATTGCTGCGGTTCGGTCGAACTCGCGCAACGTTTCGCCCAGCAGCTCGGCGGGAGCCACGCCGAGAACGTTCGCAAGATCGACGATCTCATTGACCCGGAGGGGCCGGTCAGCGGCCTCAGTCTTCGCCACCGTTGTCTGCTGCCACGTGTATCCGATGTAGCGCATCGCTTTCGCCAGATCCTCCTGCGAGAGGCCGAGAGCTACCCGCTGGTCCCTGATTCGTGCCCCAACCCGCTGCTCAGGAGTATCACTATCCTTCACGAGAATTAACTGTACATGCTTATCACGGTTGACGGAGGAACCGTAGCCAAGTAGCGTATCCCCCAGGGAGATATAGGGGATATTCCCGAGAGGGATGAACATGGCGAAGATCATCTATCAGCAAGCCCTGAGCGAAATGCTGGACCGTCCGCTCGCCACACTTCGCTACTGGCGACACATCGGCTACGGGCCGAAGTCGTTCAAGCTCGGCGGCCGCGTGGCCTACCGCCTCGAAGACGTCGAAGAGTGGATCGAGGCTCAGTACGCCGAGGCGCAGCGTGGGGAGCCGAACGGAGCGCCGGCAGCTTGAGAGATGCGAAGCGCCGGCCCCCCGAAGGGACCGGCACCCAGCAGACCGCGCGAACAGTCGGACCCAGTATCGCACTGCGCAATGGCGCGAGGATTCCTCTCGACCTGGAACACTTCCGAGCTCGTGTCTTACAGGACGCGCTGAGCGAGGCAACGGCCCAGTAC
>JBKOZG010000324.1:0-11866 GCA_046725775.1 Actinomycetota bacterium
CCCTCGCCGAGAAGGAGAAGCAGCTCAAATCCCTTACCGAGGCCTCGGACAAGAAGATCGCAGAGGCGAAGAAGGTGCTGGCAAAGCTCACCGCATCTCAGCGGCGGCAGATCGCTGATGCGGAGAAGAAGGAGTCCGCACGAGCCAACGCTGAGGGGCGCGCCGCGACGTCGTCGCGAGGGTCAACTCGCGGCACCGTCAGCGGTTCTGGTCGTGGCGCCAGAGCCCTGGCGTACGCGAAGGCTCAGCTCGGCGAACCATACGTTCGCAATGGGGATGGGCCGAGCTCGTGGGATTGCTCGGGGCTGACAATGGCGGCCTGGGGATCCGTCGGGGTTAGCCTGCCGCACTCAGCTGGGCAGCAGTACAACCGCGGCAGCGTCGTGAACAGGTCTGATCTCCAACTCGGCGATCTGGTGTTCTTCTATAGCGACATACATCATGTGGCTCTCTACGCCGGCAATGGCCAAGTCATCCACGCGCCCCGACCGGGCAAGTCGGTCGAGTACATCAAGATGTCCTACATGCCGTACGCCGGAGCCCGTCGGCCGGGCTGACGTCGCCGCATACGCTGCCTGTGTGTCAGCGACTCGCCGCCAATACGGCGCTGTACGACGGTTGTGGGTTGCTGCACTGACCCTCCTCCTGGTCGGCTGCTCGTTTCCTGCCGTCGCGCCATCTCCGGCGCGGTCATCGGCGCGTGTCGTGACACCCGAGAGCTTGCAGCTCGGACAGGCGAGAGCGACCGTTGATGCTCTACTCAACGCAGCCCGTACCGAGGACCGCTTGAGCTTCGAACGCCTGATCAGTGATCGGGACCCTGCGTTCCCCGACCGGGCCCGATTCCTGTACGCCAACTTGAGCACCCTGCCTCTCACTAGGCTCCAGGCGCGTGTGGAGCAGGCCCAGTTCAGGCTGGTTGAAGCACGGGCCCAGCTGCTGGGTGGCGGCGCGTGGGCGCAGCGCGCCGTCATCAGCTGGCGACTCGCGGGTGATGACGCCGATGTTGAGCATCAGGTCTGGTTGACCTTCCTCGCCGACGGCGGACAGGTCAGGCTCGCCGGCACACTGGACGAACCACCCGATGCCATCTACGAGCAGAAGCCGAGCTGGTGGCTGGGTCCAGTAACCGCCCGGGAACGCGGAGGGATCACAGTGCTGGGCGGCTCGGATCCGGCGCTGGATCGTTGGGCGAAGCTGGCCGCAACTGCGCTCGGCAACGTGCAACACCATCTCCCGGATGGTCAGCGGCTCTCGTGGAACGGTGACGTTGTAGTGGAAGTGCCGGCAACCCCCCGAGACTTCGACTTGGTCCTTGGCGAGCCGGCCGGCAGCTACGGCTCGATTGCGGCAGTAACTCGTCGCGTTGGGACCGCGGGCGGCGCGACCCGCATCGTTATCAACCCCAAGGCGGCACAACTCCCATCGAGCGTGTTGCAGGCAGTGCTGGAGCACGAGATGGTGCACGTCGCGACACACTCACCCGATTCGCCTGCCCCGGTCTGGGCCGAAGAGGGCCTTGCCGAGTGGGTCGCCACGCAAGCCCATCCCGGCCAGCTGGCCGAAGCGACCGACGACGTGCTGACTCGGGTGCGGGCCCATGGTGCGCCGCGGTCATTTCCCTCCGATCAGCGATTCCACATCGGCGAGCAGGATCTCCAACTGGCCTACGCTGAGGCCTGGCTTGCCTGTCGCTACATCGCCGACCGGTATTCAGAGATCCAGCTGGGCCGCCTCTACGCCGAGCTCGATCGTGGACGCTCCCTGGATGAGGCGAGCCGCTCCGCGCTCAAGATCAGTGAGGCTGAGCTGATCACCCGATGGCGGGCGTATCTTGTTCGGTCGGCGCGAGCGTCGGTAATCGCGCCGCGATGAATGGAGGATCGATGAGCAGGCCCCGCTGGCAGGTGCAGTCGCGAGGGGTTGGGGCTGGGGCCTGCGAAGAGGGACGACATCATCGGGTTCAAGCGCGATGCGCGAGCGCCGCTCAATCAGGCGCGCGAGCGTCGGTAATCGCGTCGCGATGAATGGAGGATCGATGAGCAGGCCCCGCTGGCAAGTGCAGTCGCGAGGGGTTGGGGCTGGGGTCCGCGAAGAGGGGACATCATCGGGTTCAAGCGCGGTGCGCGAGCCCCCGCAAATCAACGCGCGGCACTAACTATGCCGTCGACCTTGATCATCACCAATGACTTTCCGCCTTGGGTCGGCGGCATCGAGTCCTTCGTCAGCGAAATCTGCGAACTGTTGGACCACGACGTCGTCGTGTACGCCTCAGGCTCACCGGACGCCGCAGCCTCCGACCGCGTGCGCCCTTTTCCGGTCATCCGCGACGGACCGCTGCTGTTGCCGACACCGAAGGTTGCGGCCCGAACGGCGGCCCTGCTGCGTGCTGCCGGGGCGACGCGGGTGATCTTCGGTGCCGCCGCTCCCCTCGGGCTGCTGGGGCCATCGTTGCAGCGGGCAGGCGCCCGCCGGATCGTTGGTCTCACTCACGGTCATGAAGTCTGGTGGGCGCGGCTGCCTATTACGCGCCGACTGCTCCGCCGGATCGGTGACAGCTGTGATCATCTCACCGCCATCTCCGGCTATACGGCATGCCGCATCGCGAGCGCTCTAAGCCCAGGGGCTCGCCGGCGATTGCTCCGGCTGGCCCCACCCATCGATACCGAACGCTTCCGACCACCCCAGGCAGCCGCCATACGCAGCGCCGCGCGCTGCATAGCGGTCGGGCGCCTGATTCCCCAGAAGGGCGTATCAACCCTGCTCCGCGCCTGGCGGACGGTGATCGACCGGACCGTCGGGACCGCTGTTGCGCGGGAGTTGATCGTTGTCGGAGACGGCCCGCAGCGCGCCTGGCTGGAACGGAACATTCATGAGCTGGAACTGTCGAAGTGCGTACGCATCATTGGAGCCGTGCCGCGAGCGCAGGTGATCGCACAGCTGCAGCAGGCCAGTGTCTTCGCGCTGCCAGTCCGCACCCGATGGGCTGGGCTCAATCCGGAAGGCCTCGGCCTGGCGGCGCTCGAGGCGGCGGCCTGCGGACTGCCGGTCATTATCGGTAACTCGGGCGGCGCACCCGAGACTGTCCGGGACGGCGACACCGGATTCGTGGTCCCGTCAGATGATCATCAGCTCTTAGCGGAGCGGCTCAGCCTGCTGCTGGACAATCCCGCCCTTGCCCAGCAGATGGGATCTCGCGGCCGCCGATATGTCTCCGCGCATTTCAGCATGGAGTCTGCACGGGCAAGGCTGCGCGAAGCGCTTGATCTTTGATCCCTCCCGACACGTACGCTATGGCTCGTGG
Source organism: Actinomycetota bacterium (assembly GCA_046725775.1). Classification (GTDB taxonomy): domain Bacteria; phylum Actinomycetota; class Actinomycetes; order Propionibacteriales; family Propionibacteriaceae; genus Microlunatus. Next base: position 3,305 of record JBKOZG010000324.1, read on the forward strand.
CGAGTCGGACCAGCGTCAGTATTGACATCGCGGCCCAGCTCGACGGCGCGCTCGAAGGCCTCAAGAAGAGGGTGGAAGGCTGACCAATCTCGGGACGGCACCGCGTCGTAGCAGGGCCAGGATCACACCGCCACCGCTGCTGAGTATTGGCGTGGACATTGGCGGCACAAAGGTAGCTGCCGGGGTCGTCGACGAGGAGGGCAGCATTCTCGATCGTTGGCAGGAACCGACGCCATCACAGAGCCCGCAAGCTGTCGAAGACGCGATCCTCCGAGCAGTCGAGCAGTTGGGTAGGCGGCACCGAATTGAAGCGGTGGGAATCGGTGCAGCGGGCTGGGTGGATAACGATCAAGCCGTGGTTCGGTTCTCCCCGCACCTGGCCTGGCGGTCCGAGCCGCTCAAGGCACGGCTCAGCGGGCGGATCGACGTGCCGCTGATCGTAGACAATGACGCGAACGCTGCCGCCTGGGCGGAGTATCGCCACGGCGCAGGTCGCGGCTCGTCGGTGATGGTGTGCATCACACTCGGTACCGGCATTGGCGGCGGCCTGGTGATCGGTGGCCGGCTGTTCCGCGGTTCGTACGGGATGGCCGGGGAATGGGGACACATGATCTCAGTGCCAGGCGGTCACTGGTGCGAGTGCGGAAACCGGGGCTGTTGGGAGCAGTACGCCTCGGGCAATGCCTTGGTGCGCGACGCCCGGGCACTGGCGCGTACCAATTCGCCGACGGCCTACCGGCTCCTGGAGATCGTGGGGGGTGACCCTGACAAGATCACCGGACCTGATGTCACTACCGCGGCGATTCAGGGCGAACCCACATCGGTCGAGCTGTTGGCGGATGTCGGTACCTGGCTCGGTCGTGGAATCGCCAACATCGCCGCAGCCTTAGATCCTGAAGTGGTTGTCATCGGCGGGGGAGTGAGCGCTGCTGGCGATCTGCTCTTGCAGCCCGCGCAGCGGGCCTTTAGCCGGACGTTGACCGGGCGGGGCTACCGGGAGGAAGCCCGGCTGGCCCTCGCTCGCTTCCGCAACGACGCTGGGCTGATTGGTGCCGCGGACCTGGCACGGCACGCCATGATCGAGCCACCTGACTCGGCGCACGCCGGCTTTTGGCCGCGTCGCCGCAAGCGCATGGCCAGCAAGGCCCGGCTGCGCCGAGAGTCCTTGCGGACCCGAGCCCAGTCTTCGAGCTGAGTGCCCTGCGACGCTCTGCGTCGCGAAATCAGAGGACCGCTCCGTCACCGGCGTTCGGTGGTCGCTCGCGGGGCAGTCGAGTCATCAAGATGCCGAATCCACCTACGAAACTTCCGACCGCGATCCAGCCTGCCCAGGCGGGGAAACGCAAGCCGAAGGTCGCCGCCAGCACGATGACGATCGCGTATCCGATGCCGATCCAGCCGAGGAGGGCCGGCACAGCGGGTCGTCGCAGCGGCGGCAGCGGTTCCGGGACATAGCGATCCTGGAACGGCTCGTCAAAGGAGGTCTGCGCGTCAGTCGGCTTTTCCACTACGCCGAACAACGGGTGATCGGTGGCCCAATTCGCTGCGCCATTGGTCTCCGAGATTGATGGTGGATTCACCGGCTCGGTGGGCGGCTCGGTGGTCTCAGAATCGGGTGCATCAGCGGTCAGGTGGTATCCCGCGACCAGCTCGGCAAAAGCACGGTCGATCGCGTCGCGGTCGTCCTCACTCGGCAGTACCATCGGCCTCCTTCGTGAGTCGGCGGAAGAACGCAATGCTTCCGTCGAAGATATCCTCCGCGTCGTAGTCCAGGGTGGCTACATGGTAACTGCGCTGCAGCTCGATGTAGGTCTGATCGCTGGATCGGACGCCGGCCTTGATCAACGGCATGGAGGAGGGGTCGGCGACGTGATCATGAATCGATTGATACACGAGCAGCGGCTGGTCAACACGGTGGAGATTTCGTCTTACATCGGCCCAGAGGAAGGTCTGGGAGTACAGCGCGCGGAGCGGCCATCGGGCGTAGCCGCACTCGTCCTGACCAGGCTTGGCGATGTCATCGGCAAGCCCCCTCAGCGAGGGAATCAGCCTCAAGACCGGCAGAGCGCGTACCCGAGGATCGCGGTGGTTGATCACGGGATTGACCAGTGTCAGACCGGAAACGTCGGCGCCGTGTTGCTCGGCCAGGCGCAGGCACAGCGCAGCGCCCATCGACAAGCCGGCCAGAAACACCTGATCGGATTGGGCGCGCAGTGTCGTGAAGGCATCGTCGGCGCAGGAGTACCAGTCCATCCATGTCGTCTGGTTGAGATCACGCCAGTGCGTGCCGTGGCCGGGCAGCAGCGGCAGCATGACCTGGAATCCTGCAGCCTCGAGGTGCCGTGCCCACCCGATCATGGACTTTGTCGAGCCAGAGAAGCCGTGGCATAGCAGCACTCCGGCGGCGCCGCTGCCGCCTGCGTACGGTTGCGCATCTGGGTGTACTGAGGCCGCTACCGGCCCCGATGACCTGATACGCCACCGCCGCCGGCCGGTCGAACGAGGGGTCGCCTGTGGCAAGGAATCCACGAGCGAATCGTGGCACGCCTGCTGGCAACGCGAAACCGCACTAGGGTTTCTTCCGCCCTACGATGGGGATGAAAGGCGGAGGTCGGTTTGCTCTACTGGGTCTTCAAATGGGTGGCGTTTGCGCCTTTGTGCCGGTTGCTCTTCAGGCCCTCGATCCGCGGAGCTGACAACATCCCGGAGTTCGGTCCGGCAATTCTGGTCAGCAACCACATCTCCGCAGGTGACACGGTCCTGCTGCCTTCCATGATCAAGCGGCGGCTTACCTTCCTGGCCAAGGTCGAGCTGTTCCATGGTCGAGGCTTTCGCGGCCGGGTTTTGACCTGGTTCCTCACAACCGTCGGTCAGGTTCCCATGGATCGCTCCGGGGGCCGGGCCAGTGCCACCAGCATGGAAGGTGTGCTCGGGGTACTGCGCAAGGGCGCGCTGCTCGGCATCTATCCGGAAGGAACACGGTCCCCCGACGGCCGCCTGTACAAGGGCAAGACCGGTGTCGCACGGCTCGTGCTGCACGCCGGCGTGCCCGTGATACCGGTCGGCATGATCGACACCCAGCTGGTCCCGTCTCGGTTCTTCAAAATCCCGACGATGCGTCACCCCAAGATCCGGATCGGCAAGCAGATGGACTTCAGCGCTTACGCCGAGGCCGGCAGGGACCGCGACGTCTTGCGGTGGATCACTGACGAGATCATGAACGCCGTCATGGAGCTCTCCGCCCAGGAATATGTGGACGTCTATGGCACATCAGCCAAAGCGGCCCTGGATGCGGGTCGGCCCCTTCCGGCCAGCTCCGGTCATCGTCCGGGAGCGGGTCGTCCCAGGCCACCCATCCCGACGCGTGCAGCGCACCTCGAGGAACCGCCGGTTTCGGATGTGAACGCGTGAGCGAGGGCGGGGAAGCCTCGCCACCAGCGGGGAGCGAAACGATCGCACAGGCCAGCGGCGGGAGGTCCCAGAACCACATCGCCAGGCGTCCACCTGCGGCGAGGGATGACCTAGTTTCGGTTGATCGCCACGGACACCGCACGAGTGAATCCGGTTCCGGTGCTGGGCGAGCGATCTATTGGGGCTTGAAGAACTTGGTGCTCGGACCGGCAATCACCAGAATCTTCCGACCGATCCAGGAGGGCACTGAGAACGTCCCGGCGGAGGGCGCCGCGATCGTCGCCAGTAACCACCTCTCATTCGCTGACTGGTTGTTCATGCCGCTTGCGTTGGATCGCCGGATCACCTTCGTCGCCAAGTCCGACTACTTCACTCGGGCCGGCATCAAGGGCTGGGCGCAGAAGCGGTTCTTCGCCGGCACGGGTCAGGTGCCGATTGATCGGAGTGGCGGGCGGGCGAGTGAAAGCGCTCTCCGGGCCGGGCTGAAGGTGCTCCAGCGCGGTGAATTGTTTGGTATCTATCCCGAAGGAACCCGCAGCCACGACGGGCGGCTTTACAAGGGACGGACGGGGGTCGCCCGACTTACTTTGCTGTCGGGGGCGCCGGTAATCCCATCGGCGATCATTGGCACCGACATCATCGCCCCTCCGGGGAAGGTTCTTACCAAGATCGTCAGTCCGACCGTGAAGTTCGGACGGCCGTTGGATTTCTCTCGTTACAGCGGGATGAGCGAGGACCGATTCATTCTGCGCTCGATCACTGACGAGATCATGTACGCGATCATGGAGCTGTCCGACCAGGAATATGTGGACATGTACGCGCCAGCGGCCAAGGAGGCCGCAGCCCGAGAAGCAAAGGCGCAAGAGGCCGACGAAGTCTCCCCTCAGGCATAGCACCTTGACCGCGAGCGCGACGTATCCACACTCGCTGGAATCGCTCAGAGATCGTGCACGAGCCGTGCAACCAGCGCCTCCGGCTGGCTGAGGGCAAGCAGGTGACCGCCCGGAAGTGGCTCGACCTCCAAGCCGAGGCGATCTCTCGCTACCCGACGTTGGAACGCGTAAGGGAAGAACCGGTCATCACGGCCCGCCAGTACCGTGGTCGGGACATCCGGCCAGCGGGTGAGCGGAAAGCGCGTTTCAAACAGTGAGTCCACTGGTTCCTCCTCGCCCGATGACATCAGTAACGCAAGAACATCGGGCGGCAGGTCATGGAGGAAATATGTCTGCGCATCAAAGCCTGCATCCGGATCACGACCCTCACGCAGGTCATTGCTCCGCATGGCGTCGGCCTGACCGGTACTGGCCCACCACTCGCCTGCGGTCTCGGCGGGCGCCGGGATCATGGCGTTCAGCAGCACCAGTTCCGCGACCGCCAGCCGATCGCAGGCCAGAGGTGCGCTGAAAGCGCCCATCGACTGGGCGACGAGGGTGATTTCCGTTGACGCCCCGGCGGCGGCGACGATGGCGTCGGCCTGGTCCGCGAGCGTCGCCCCCGGCCAATTGGGCAGAGACACGGCGACGCTGTGATACCCGGCTTTCTCGAGCAGAGGCTCAACAAGTTGCCAAAATCCGGCGTTGCCGCCCGCACCGGGAACCAAGGCGAAGCTTCTTCGCTGCATGTGTCCATTCTCCGGCGAGCGTCCAGCCGCCGGTAACTCAGCTGCCGGCCAAAGGGCGAGCGTCTACAGTGTCAGCGTGTCTCTGACGAGCCAGGTCCCTTCGCTGAAGGCACTGCACTGCATGAACCCGCTCCAGCAGCCGGCGTACTTCTCACCACTCGAGCTTGCCGAAGTGGTCGGCAAGCTTCGTACGCTACCGCCGCTGGTTTTTGCCGCCGAGTGCGACAAGCTGCGCATCAAGATGGCTAGCGTGGCGGCCGGCGAGGCCTTCATGCTGCAGGGAGGCGATTGCGCCGAGACCTTCACCGAGGTGACAGCTGCGAATATCCAGGGCAAGCTCCGAACATTGCTGTCCATGGCGGTTGTGCTGACGTACGCCGCGCAGGTGCCGATCGTGAAGGTCGGCCGGATGGCAGGGCAGTTCGCCAAGCCGCGGAGCTCAGAGACTGAAACGCGCGAGGGCGTCACGTTGCCGGCATATCGGGGCGATGCGGTGAATGGATTCGATTTCACGCCCGAGGCTCGCGAGCCGGACCCCAAGCGGCTGCTGGAGGTTTACCATGCGTCGTCAGCCACCCTGAACCTGACCCGGGCCTTCGTCACAGGCGGATTCGCTCACCTGCGGAGTGTGCACAGCTGGAATGCTGACTTCGTCAAGAACTCAGCAGCCGGCGTGCAGTACCAGAACCTGGCCAATGAAATCGATCGGGCGCTTGCCTTCATGGTGGCCTGCGGCATCGACGACGACGTCTTCCGAACCGTTGACTTCTACTCCAGCCACGAGGCGCTGATCTTGGAGTACGAGCACGCGCTGACCCGAATCGACTCCCGTACTGGGCAGCCGTACGACACCTCGGGACACTTCGTGTGGATCGGCGAGCGCACTCGACAGCTGCATGGTGCACACGTCGAGCTACTCCGGCATGTCCGCAACCCACTTGGCGTGAAGCTAGGCCCGGAAACCACCGCCGACAACGCGCTGGAGCTGGCCGATCGCCTCGATCCTGATCATGAACCGGGACGGATCACCTTCATTACCCGAATGGGCGCTGGCAACGTGCGAGAGGTTCTGCCCGACATCGTTGCGAAGGTCACCGCCAGCGGCCGGCAGGTGGCGTGGGTCTGTGATCCCATGCACGGCAACACCTTCGAGGCCCGCAACGGTTACAAGACTCGGGCATTCTCTGATGTGATGGCGGAGCTGAACGGTTTCTTTGACGTTCACGAGGAGCTCGGCACCTGGCCGGGCGGTGTGCATGTGGAGTTGACCGGCGACGACGTGACAGAGTGCGTCGGTGGTGGGGACGACCTGGTTGAGGCCGACCTGGTGAGTCGGTACGAGACACTCTGCGACCCGCGATTGAACCGCAACCAGTCGCTGGAGCTCGCCTTCCTCGTCGCAGAGCGGCTGACCAGGGGCGGCATAAAGCGAACTAACCCGGTTCAGGCGTACGTGCCTCTGACGTTCTGATCTTGCTCAGATCGCAACGCTCGCGACGCCCGGGCGGTTGTTGCGCACTAGCGGCGTCGCCACCCCAGAACCGAGCAAGTCGCGTCGTTCGTCAGACTCTTGTCCGTGATCGATCTGCGCTCTGACACAGTCACCAAGCCGACGCCAGCCATGCGTGCGGCCATGCTGGCGGCGCCGGTTGGCGATGACGTGTACGCCGAAGATCCGACAGTGATCGAGCTGGAGCGGCGAGTGGCGCGGGTGCTCGGGCACGAGGCGGGACTGTTTTGTGTCAGCGGGTCGATGTGCAACGTGATCGGTGTACGGCTGCTGGTCGAGCCGGGCCAGGAAGTGGTCTGCGACGTGCAGGCCCACATCGCTCGCGCGGAGATGGGTGCTCACGGCGCTGTCGCAGGACTTACTATGCGGACCTTTCCCTCTAGCCGAGGCCGGCTCCAGCCGGCCGAGGTGGCGAAGATCATTGCGCCGTCGGCTGGCCCGTACCTGGTGTCTACGGCGGCGGTGGCCGTCGAAAACACCCACAACTTTGGCGGTGGGACGATCCAACCGATCGCCGAGCTGACCGCGGTGGGCGAGCTATGTCGTGAGCACGGCATCGGCTATCACCTCGACGGCGCCCGGCTGTGGAACGCGCACATCGCTACCGGAGTGGCGCTCGAGGCGTACGGACGGCTCTTCGACACGGTCAGCGTGTGTTTCTCCAAGGGCCTCGGGGCTCCCGTCGGCTCCGTGCTGGTGGGCACGGCGGGGAACATTGCCCGCGCCCGAGTGCTGCGGAAGCGCCTTGGCGGTGGCTGGCGACAGGCGGGCGTGCTCGCCGCCGCCTGCCTGTATGCCCTTGATCATCATGTGCAGCGACTTGCCGATGATCATGCAGCAGCACGCGCGTTCGCCGAGGCCGTAGCCGCGGCTGTGCCGGCTGCTGTCGAGCTGGGCGCCGTCGAGACGAATGTCGTGGTGATCGACACCGGCGCCACTCCGGCTGCGCCGATTGCCGCTGCCGCAGCTGAGCGCGGAGTGCAGGTATCCGCTCTTGGCCCGTTCATGATCAGGGCGGTCACTCATCTCGATGTGACGGCTGGGGACTGCGAGCGGGCCGGTCAACTCGTCGGAGGGCTGCTGAGCCGATAGCGGGCGAAGCACCCGGGCAGCGGCCTGCCATGGCCTGCCCTACGGTGGGGGAATGCGGATCACCCACCTTGGGCATGCGGCTGTTCTGGCCGAAACCGACGGCGTGCGAATTCTCGTCGATCCGGGGAACTTCTCCGGCGCCTGGCACTCTCTAACTGATCTTGACGCGGTGCTGGTGACACACCAGCATCCAGACCATCTTGATCCCCAAAATCTGCCCGTCCTGCTCGCGGCAAACCCGGCTGCGATCGTCTTTGTCGAGCCGTCGATCCTGGATCTGATCAGCTCCGGCGAGTTGCCGTGGCTGGGTGAGAATGCCGTCGGGTTGCAGCCAGGCAATCAGGAGACCGTCGGTGAGGCTGTGGTGACTGCCGTCGGCGGACAGCATGCAATCATCCATCGCGACATACCGCGGATCGGCAACGTGGGTTACGTGTTGCGGTCACCTGATCAGCCGACGCTGTTTCACCCCGGCGATTCTTACGACGCGATTCCGGACGGCATCGACATCCTTGCCGTCCCGGCGTACGGGCCCTGGGCCGCGATGAAGGAAACTATCGACTTCGTTCGTGCAGTCGGGGCGTTAGAAGGGTTCCCGATCCACGATGAGCTGCTCAGTGACCGAGGCCGCACCCTCGCGTTCAACCGGCTCAGCGAAATGACCGCGACTCGGATGGTCAACTTGCGTGGAGGGGCTACCCACGAATTCTGAGGTACATAGTCAGCGGGTCTGACCGATGGGTGTGCTGCTGCAATGGACTCATGAAACAGCACAGCGTCACGGTCGGTATCGGCCCGGTCTCGTCCGCAGACTTAGAAGCGGTGGTGCGGCACGATGCCGAGGTCGTCATTGCCGACGACGCTTGGGCCGGGGTGCGCAAGTCCCGCGAGATCATCGAGGCCCTGGCCGATCATGCGGAGCCACATT
>JBKOZG010000184.1:0-10325 GCA_046725775.1 Actinomycetota bacterium
GACTACCACTACGTGGCCTACGTGCACGGCGACCTCAACGCCGCCAACATCCTGGTCGACGCCCACCACAACGTCTGGGTCATCGACTTCTTCCAGGCCGGACCCGGGCACGTGCTGAAGGACTTGGCCAAGTTTGAGAACGACCTGCTCTACCTGCTCACACCCATCGAGGACGCCCCCCAGCTCCTGGAGGCGCTCGCCATCACCCGCGCCCTGCGCTCGGTCGTCGACCTCAAGGCGAACCTCCCCGGCCCTCCAGACGAGCTGCGCTCTGCCCAGTTCGTGCGGGCGTGGAAGGTTCTCCAGGTGCTGCGCGAGATCGGCGGCCAGCTCTGCCATGAGGATCGTCACCCATTGCAACTCCAGGTGGCGCTGTTGCGGTACGCGGTCCACACCCTCAGCTTCCCTGAGCCGTCCCCGCTCCAGAAGCAGTCGGCGCTAGCGGCGGCGTGCTCGCTCGCCGACCAGATCACCCACACCGTCCAAGCCGAGCTGACCCTGCGGGTCGACTGGATCGAACCCGATCTCATCGGGACGGGCCGGCTCGGTATCACCCCATGCCCCGGGCGGCAGGATCAGGGCCGCGACCTAGACACCGACCTGACCCAGCTTCGCTCCCAGGGGGCAACTCGGCTCCTGTGCCTGCTGACCGACACCGAGCTCCAGTGGGCTGGCGTACCCGACCTGGGCCGCCGAGCCCAGGCCGCCGGGCTCACCTACCACCGGCTCCCCATCCCCGACCAGAGCACACCCGATATCGCCGACGCCATCGACCTCGCGCGCTGGTGCCGCGAGGCGATCGAACGAGGCGAGGCAGTGGTGGTGACCTGCATGGCCGGGCTCGGCCGGAGCGGAACAGTTACGGCATGCTCCCTAGTCGCCGCCGGGATCACGCCCGACGCGGCCATCGCCGCAGTCCGGACAGCGCGCGGCGCCCGCGCGCTCGAGACCACCGCCCAGGAGGACTTCGTAGTCACCTTCGCCTCGGCCATGCAAAGGCGCCAATGACCAACATCGGCCGCCCCGGACCCGGCCACTCGTCACCCCATCGAGATTCCAGGTGCCCCGTCACCGTTCCTTGTCCGACTGGGTGAACTCGCGACGCTGCTCGACGTGCTGACCCTATTGCGCGGTTGGTCGACTTGGCTCGAAGACATATGTCTGCTCAGGTCCAGTCGGATTGCCCGGAATTGTCAGAGTCACCCGCGGCTCGTTAACACCACCGGTGAAGCTCACCATGGTCCCGTATGCCTCGGAATAGGACGAGAGCGGCGGGTCGTGCAGCAGGTAGACGCTCGCCTTCGGCCCGTCGGTTACGCGTGCTCGCAGCTCCGTGGCCAGCTCCCCAGCGTCCAGAACAAGCCGATCACCCCGCCACGTAATCCTCACTTCGCCCAACGTTGGCTGGGTGTAGCGACCGAGGTACGGCGCGACGGCGGCCGGGTCGACGTGGGATGCCAGTTGAGGCCGGCCAGCCGCCCTCGCCTGAGCTAAGGCAAACAATTGAGCGTCCATCTTGGCCGGCTGGTCGAATAGCAGCTCCAGGAGGTGGAAGTGGACAGCGAATGTGAAGGCCAATGCTCCCGGTAACGCCGACGCGTTCGAGAGTACGGCGATCCCCAGATCAGCATCCGGGAGGAATGAGACCTGGGCGGTGAAGCCGGCGGTGCCGCCGGCATGGCTGATGACGCGCAGACCGCGGTACTCGCCGCTCATCCAGCCGAGCCCGTAATGCGACATTGACGCGGCCATCTCCGGCGGGCCGCCGTAAAGATTCGGAACCGCCACCCTCGGCGCCCAGGTCGCCGCCAGGTTCGCCGCAGAAACAACCCGCGTGCCACTCGGGGCGGTGCCACCGGCCAACTCGGTTTGGACGAAGCGCGCCATCTCCCGCGCCGTCGACCACAGCCCTCCTGCTGGCCGCACCGGAAGCAGGACGTCGTGCTCCGCTTCGACAGGTATGGGTCGCAGGTCGCCCGACAGGTCGGCCGCGTGCGGCAGTGCACAGTCGCCATCCGCGCGTACCCCCACCGGGTCGAACCTCGAGCGCTCCATGCCGATCGGGCTGAGCACCCGCTCCTGCAGCACCGCATCGTAAGCGACGCCCACGTCGCCCGCTCCGCCGCCCCGCGCTGCAACACCAGCCGCGTAGCCTCCAGCGGCGACCAGCAGATTGTTGTAGATGAACTGCTCCCCGAACGAAGCTGCTGGCGCAATGTCAGCCAACGCCGTCAGCGTCTCCTCGGGGCTCAATCTGCCGGTTTTGAAGTAGCGCTCGAGGTCGCGGCCGGGAAGGCCCGCGCAGTTGCAGAACGCATCGCGCACGGTGAGGCGCTCGGTCATTGTGCGATCCCCGGCGGCGAACTGCGGCAGCACATCGACAAGGCGCGTACCCCAGCTCAGGCGACCAGCGTCGACGAGCGTGGCCACAAGCATGGTGGTCATCGATTTGGTGATGGAGCCGATCATGAACAGGGTGTCGGGCATGACCGGTTGGGTGCCGCCGAGCTCCTTGACTCCGAAGCCGCCGAGATATGTGACCTCGCCGTACTGAATAACGGCAACCGCGGCGCCAGGCACCCCGAACCGTGTGATTGCCTCGGATAAATAGCCCTCGAATGCAGCGCGGCGATCGTCAGCCGGCCTGTGTGGCACCACTCCAATGAGGTCGGCCGACTGTTTACCTCGAGGTGCTTGCGCATTGGGCATATTTGCTTCCGGAATGCGTGGGGTTTGAACAGGAACCGTACCCGGAGCAGGTGGCGGTCGAGGTGCTGCTCACCCCAACAACGAACGCGACGCAATGATCGCCGTAACCGAACAACGTGCGGTGCGACATTACGTACCCAGGCGCCTGGTTCGACAGAGCCTGGCGCTGCAGACTGCCAATAGCGCCGCACGCTGATGATCCAGATCGCCATCGCCGTCTCGCCAGCTCAATCACGCGGCTGCCGGTGGCCAACCACCGGCGTCAAGCAGCCGCTGGGCCGCCGACTCGGACTCGACGAGTTCGCCGATGGCCCGATCCAGGTCCGTGGTTCGTGCCTGAGCAAGCACCTGGTCATACCGGTCGCCCAGCGCGGCCCGTAGCTCGGCGTCCAACTGGCGGTGCTCCTCCGCGTCGGTGCGCCAGAGCCGGTAGCCCGCCTGCCGGTAGCCGCGGTCGGCGAGCGCGTAGAGCTGGCCGGCACGCTCGACCCGGTCATCCCGCAACTCGGCCGTCGCCCAGAGCTCCAGCGCGTAGCTCATTGCGACCACATTCGGCAGTCGACGGGCGGCCAGCAGCGCATCGAGCGCAGCATTGCGGGCGGCCATGATGTCGCCCAGCCCGAGGCAGGCCCGGGCGAGCTGGGTCGACGCGTATCCTCGTACGAACGACTCGCCGATCTGGACCGATAGATCGTGGGCCTGCTGAGCGAGCCGCCTGGCCTCCTCCAATCGGCCGTGCATGCGAGCCAGCAGGGCAGCCGCCACCAGTCCGAAGCCGAGGGCTAGCGGCTCACCCTCAGCCTCCAGCCGCCGGGACGCTTCGGTCACCGCGTCCTGCCACCGCTGGTCGTCGGACCGGGAACCCCTGGCGACCGCCTGCAGTAACCGGGCGAACGCCACGGTGCGCCGGTCCCCACCCTCGGCGGCGATGAGGAGAGCCTCGTCGAGGCCGGTTTCGATCGGCCCAAAATCGCCCTGTATGAAGGCGTCGATGGCGGCAATAGTCCGCGCCGCAGCACGCTCGTACGGTTGCGCGGTAGTCAGTCCAGCAACCTGTTCCATCCAGCCACGTCCTTCACCGTAGCTGCCGCTGATGTACCAGTAGCTGGCGAGAGCTCGGCCCATCCGGAGCGCGCTGACCGCGTCTTGGCGCCGCAAGGCACGGCGCAGCGCCGCCCGAAAATTGTCGTTCTCGCGACCAAGCCGTTCTCGCCACTCCACCTGCGCGGCCGTGCCGAGCGCCGCATTGCCGCGTTCGGCCAGCTCCAGGTAGTGAGCTTGGTGCCCAGTGCGATAGTCATCCGCCGTGCCGCTCGCCTCCAGCAGCTCCACAGCGAACTCGCGGATCGTCTCAAGCATCCCGAACCGCGGCTCGACCGCCTCGCCCACGACCTGCACAAGGCTCTGGTCGACCAGATCGGCGATGACATCCAGCGTGTCGAGGCGGCCTTCGCGATGTGTCACCTGCTCGATCGCCCCGAGGTCGGCACTACCGACAAAGACGGCCAAACGGGCGAACAGCAGCCTGGCGTCGGCCGACAGCAAAGAATGGCTCCAAGCGATCGTGTCGCGCAGCGTCCGCTGCCGGACCGGGAGATCCCGCGCCCCCTCCCGTAGGAAGTCCAGGCGCTGATATCCCATCCGCTGCAGCAGAGCCCCGGGCGACAGGACCCGCAGCCAGGCCGCGGCCAACTCAATGGCCAACGGCAGCCCGTCCAGCCGCCGAGAGAGCTCGCCGAACGCCGCGAGGTCCGCGTCGGTCGGCTGGTAGCCAGGGTGGATGCTCCGAGCCCGCTCCAAGAACAGCTCCACCGCCGCCGTGACTGCTTCCCCGGCGGGTACGGGCAGCGGCCCCAAGGTGTACACGCGCTCGCCCCGAACGTCAAGAAGGCGGCGGCTAGTCAGCAGCAACACGAGGGCGTCTGTTCCTGCCAGTAGGTCGGACACATCGCCCGCGGCATCAGCGAGCTGTTCCATATTGTCCAGCACGATCAGCATCCGTGCATCCGCCAGCCGGTCCCGGAGCCGGCCGCCGACGCTCGTCCCGGTCTGCTCCTCGACGCCGAGCGACTTTGCGAGGGTGGGGAGCACGAGCGAGGACTCAGTGAGCGGTGCCAGATCGATGTAGACGATGCCGTCCGGGTACCGCTCCCTCGCCCCATCGCCCACCGCCAACGCCAGCCGTGACTTGCCGACCCCGCCAGGGCCGACGATCGTCACCAGACGCACGTTCGGGTCCAAGAACAGGTCCAGCACCCGCGCAACGTCCCGGTCCCGGCCGATGAGCCGGGTCGCCGGTCGCGGCAGCGGGACGATACGCGACGATCGGGCTGGCCCAACCGGCGTCGGAGTCGAAGCAGCGAATCGCTCGGTGAGCAAGACGGCCAAGTCGTCGGCGACCAGCGTACGCAAGTCGTCCGCAGAGCCGAACGGCCGATAGGAGGCGCTGTCGTCGCGCTGAATCCGCGCGATCAGCTCGCCCAGCCGCGGCTGACGTCCAGAAGCGGGCGTCTTGACGTAAATGAGCTTCGGCCGATCTCCGGATAGGCGATACTCGTCCTCCACGCCTGACAGCTCCTCGCCCGGCGGCACCCACCCGTAGCTCTCCCAGTACAGGCCGACGAAGACATCGCTCTGCTCCAAGTAGGCGCGGTAGAGCGCACGCGGCGGATGCGGCCGCGCACCCAGCTCAAACATGACCGGCGTCAGGCGGAGGCTCTCGATCGCCTCCCGAACTGCGCGCCGCTCCGGCGCCAGCTCCTGCATGGTCGAGCTCACGAAGACACGGACGCGCTGATCCGGTGTCTGGATCGCCACGCAATCAGCGTATCGGTGGCCCGCCCGAGGTCGGGCCGCTGCCGCCCGAGGTCATCCGCCGAACGGTCCTGCTGCGGTACTCATCTCCTGATATGCGCCGGCCAGACCGAATCCCAACATCGCAATCCGTCTCCTCGGCTTGGTCGTTACCCGCCTCCACATTCAAACCTGTGACCGCGCTAAGACCGCCGACATCCCCGCCCTATGTACCCCCGTCTCATCTCAGAATTCGATGTTGGATACACCTGATGCACCAGAGGTAGTCGCCCGGGTCGGCCTGACCGCCCGGCAGCTTGTACCCCCTTCGGGTGGGTGTGACGATGAGCCTGCACAAGCTCACGGCCGGGGCCGGGTACGACTACCTGACACGGCAGGTCGCCGCTTTGGATTCGACCGAGAAAGCTCACACCGGGCTGGCCTCGTACTACACCGAACGCGGTGAAACGCCCGGGGTGTGGATCGGTTCTGGCTTGGAAGGGATCGACGGCCTGACCGCCGACGACCCGGTGACCGCTGAGCAGATGCGAGCATTGTTCGGCTGCGGCCTGCACCCGTTGGCCGAACTGCGACAGCAGCAGCTGGAAGGACCCGACCTCACCGAAGGCGACTACCAGGACGCGGCCAGGCTGGGGGCGCCGTTCAGGATCGTTGAGAGCGACGTCAGCCCGTTCCGGCTCGAAGTGGCACGACGCTTCGCGGCTATCCGGACGGCGGCCGGCCTGCCCGCCGGCGCTGCGCTGCCGGCGGCTGATCGGGCGCGGGTGCGGACCGGGGTGGCCCGCGAATTCTTCCTAGCCGAGCATGGCCGAGAGCCTATAGATGCGCGGGAACTGGCCGGGCAGATCGCGAAAGGCTCGCGGCCGCGAACACAGACGGTGGCCGGTTATGACTTGACGTTCTCTCCGGTGAAGTCTGTTTCGACTTTATGGGCGGTCGCTGATCCGGAGGTGGCGGCTGTGATTGAACGGGCCCATCAGGCCGCCGTGCGGGACGCTTTGGCGTTCATTGAGAAGCATGCCTTGTTCACCCGGACCGGGCCGCAAGGGATCCGGCAGGTCAACGTGCGAGGCCTAGTCGCTGCCGCGTTCACCCACCGGGACAGCCGGGCTGGCGACCCGGACCTGCACACCCACGTTGCAGTGGCAAACAAGGTCCAGGCCGTCGACGGACGGTGGCTGTCGATCGACGGCCGTGTGCTGTTCAAGGCCAACGTCGCCGCGTCGGAAACCTACAACACCGCGCTGGAACAGCATCTCCGGGAGACGCTAGGCATACGGTTCGCCGAACGGCCCGGCGCCGATCCGACCAAACGGCCGATCCGGGAGATCGTCGGTGTTGATCCTGCGCTGAATCAGCGGTGGTCTAGCAGGCGGGTGTTGATCAAGGTTCGGCAGGGTGAGCTGGCGGCCCGGTTTCAGCGTGATCATGGTCGACCGCCGACGCCGGTGGAGGCGTTGCAGTTGGCGCAGCAGGCCACCTTGGAGACTCGCGACGCCAAACACGAACCTCGATCCCTGATCGAGCAACGCGTCGCCTGGCATGCCCAAGCCGCCGAAACCCTCGGCGGACCTAATGCGGTCAAGGCCATGATCAACAAGGTTCTGAACCCCGGCCTTATGCCCAGCCCTACCGTGGATGCGGAGTGCGTGGCGGCGACCGCTGAAAAGGTATTGGCGGCGGTTGAGGAACACCGTTCGACCTGGCAGAGCTGGCATGTCCGCGCCGAAGCCCAACGCCACCTCCGCGCCGTAAAGGTTCCCACCGAGAAAGTTGATCAATTGGTGGAGCTGCTTGTCGAGGAGGTGCTACTGAACCGATCGGTGGCCCTTACCCGGACCGAGGACGGTATCAGGGAGCCGGCGGCGTTGCGCCGAGCCGACGGTTCAAGCGTGTACACAGTGGCCGGATCCGAGCTGTTCACCTCTCCCCGGATCCTGGCGGCTGAGCAGCGACTGGTCGCGACCGCAGGCTGCGCCGACGGCCGCGTTGCCGATGCCAGCGCTGTGGATTTGGCGCTGCTCGAATCGGCCGCGAATGGGAACGCCCTGGATGCTGGACAGGCGGCTCTGGTTCGTGCCATGTGCACCTCCGGGGCGCGGCTGCAGCTCGCGATCGCCCCGGCCGGCGCCGGCAAGACCACCGCCATGTCCACCCTGGCTCAGGCCTGGCGCGCCCGCGGCGGCCAGGTGCTGGGGTTGGCCCCATCCGCAGCCGCGGCTGCGCAGCTCCGCGACGCCACCGGTGCACCGGCCGAAACGTTGGCGAAACTCACCTGGTCCATTGATCACAATGACCTACCCGGTTGGGCTAACCGCATCGGCCGGTCCACGTTGGTGATCATCGACGAAGCCGGGATGGCCGACACCCTCTCCCTCGACACCGCCATCAAGTTTGTGATCGGCCGCGGTGGCAGTATTCGGCTGGTCGGTGATGATCAACAACTTGCCGCGATCGGCGCCGGCGGCGTGCTTCGTGACATCGAAGCTAGCTGTGGCGCGGTCCGGCTGAATGAGCTGCATCGCTTCACCGATCCTGCCGAGGCCGCCGCCACTCTCGCCCTTCGCGAGGGCCGACCCGAGGCGCTCGGCTTCTACCTGGATCGGCAGCGAGTGCACGTCGGAGACCCCACCACCACCCTCGATAGTGTTTTCAACGGTTGGCAGGCCGATCGCAGCCGCGGCTTGGACGCGATCATGTTGGCCCCAACCCGTGAGCTGGTCAGCCGGCTTAACCAACGCGCCCGCGATCACCGCCTCGCCGGCGCCCCTCCAGGTCAGCAGGTGGAGTTGGCCGACGGCAACCAGGCCAGCGTCGGCGACCTGATCATCACCCGTCGTAATGACCGCAGGCTCCGTGTCAGCGCAACCGACTGGGTGAAAAACGGTGACCGGTGGACCGTCCTTGACCTGACCGGTACTGGTGGTGTGAGGGTGCGGCACGTACGGAACGGCCGCATCGTGACACTCCCACCTGGCTATGTCGCAACGGCTACCGAGTTGGGTTACGCCTCAACTGTGCACACCGCACAAGGCGTGACGGCCGACACCATGCATGGCGTCGTAACCGGTGAGGAGTCCCGGCAGCAGCTCTACACCATGCTGACTCGAGGCCGCGCCGCCAACCACGTCTACATCGCGGTAGTAGGGGACGGGGACCCGCACGCGGTGCTCCAACCCGACAATGTTCACCTTCGGACCGCCACAGATCTGCTAGAGCAGATCCTGGCCCGTGACGCTGCACCGCAATCGGCCAGCACCCTGCTGCGCGAGCAGCAGGATCCCGCCGTCCGGCTCGGCGCCGCCACGGCCCGCTACCTTGACTCCCTCTACGCCGCCGCCGAACACCTCGCCCGACCAGAAGTGGTTGCCAACCTCGACCAGAGCGCCGAGCGTCTGCTGGGCGGGCTTACCAGAGAGCCAGCGTGGCCCACCATGCGCGGCCAGATACTGTTGGCCGCTGCCGCTGCCGGCGCCGATCCGGTCACCGAACCGTACAGCGCCGCCGCAACCCGGGACATGACCAGCGCGGATGATCACGTTGCAGTCATCGACTGGCGTACCCGGGACGTCACCGGGGTCGCCGGCGGGGGGCCGCTGCCGTGGCTGCCCGGCCTTCCCCACCGGCTCGCCGCCGACCCCAACTGGGCACCATACCTGAACGCCCGATCACAGCTGGTTGCTCAGCTCGCCGACCAGGTCCGTCGCAACGCCGCGGCCGAAGCACCGGCCGCCTGGGTTGCGGCCCGGCCCCATGCTCTCCTGTCGGCCGAGTTGATCGCCGACATACAGGTGTGGCGCGCCGCCACCCAGGTCGAGCCCAGCGACCTGCGACCCACCGGCCCGACCCAACTCGGCTACGCCGCCCGACTCGTCCAACAGCAACTCGACATGCGGCTCGCCTCCGCGGACACCCGTACCGAATCGCATTGGCGGCAACTGGTCGCTGCAGAAGCCCCCAGCGCCACAAGGGACCCATTCCTCCCTGAGCTGACAGAAAGGTTGAGCTACCTCAACCGGGCCGGCTATGACGCCACCCAGCTTCTGCGGTCGGCGGCCGCCGCGGGACCGTTACCAGACGACCACCCCGCCGCAGCGCTGTGGTGGCGCATTCTCGACCAGTTACCGCAACCGCAACCCGCGACCCCCAAGGCTGTCCCAGCGACCAGGCGCACCACTCCGACGCCGCCCAGGCCGCGCTCGGCGCCGTCTCCGACGTTCGGCCCCAGCCGTTGACCATGCCTCTCGATCTCGAGTCGTTGATCTTCAGGAGCCCGGCAGCGGCTGGGTAGCCGCGACGCAGGAGCTCGCAAGTGAGCGCGCGTGCCCGGCTTAGCTGGGCCGGCTGTATTACGTTCGGTGCTGGCGGCCAGATCAACACGGCAGTCGATATCCCTGGATGATCACACGGCGCTCGCCGGCAATGATGCCATGGGCGAGATCGATACGCTCCTGCACAGGATTCCGCGCCGACCAGTAGGATCACAGGCTGCCGGTGTTTGCCCACTCTGGCCATGTGGCCTTGCTACCTAGTCTTGTTATCGCCTCCCGACACGAGCTGGTGCACGGCTTGGTCGCAGGCTGGCGAGGGAAGCCGTGAGAGGTTGCGGAACTTGCGCAACGTAATGCGGACCTCGCGGCCCTCACACTCCGGGCAGGGACAGGTCAGATAGACGTCGGTGGCGTAGGTTCGCGCGGGCATGATCAGCTCCTCAGCTCAGAACTGCGAATACATCGGCAGGGGTTCGACGCCAATGGCATTGATTCACTTTCGGTGCTTTGCCGCCATAGGTGGTGCCGTCC
>JBKOZG010000128.1:0-14200 GCA_046725775.1 Actinomycetota bacterium
CGTTAACGCCATACGATCTTCCCTCGACGCCCGCTTGAGGTATGGGCTGATCAGAGAATTCGGTGCGTTACAAAAGACGGCATTCGATCACACAGCTACCGCACTGCTGGATTGTGCGGGCTGGACACGTCGATGGAGGACTTCGCTTCCCGCATGAGCAACGCCGTGACGATCTGGGCTTTCAGCTCTGAATCCGATGAGCTCCCCCAGGTCACTGTCTGTCCGGACTCCAGGACTAGCGCGATGGCGTCTCGGCTGCTGGCCGTCATCCGATCGATCCTGCCTCGCAGCTTGTTCGGCAATGCTGCCGCGACGGTGGCCATTTCGGTGAGCAGGGGTTTGTCTCCGGGATTGACGACAGCGAGCACAACTTTCGGTGGCAGCACCTCCTGCGTTTGGTACGCGACACCGGACTTGTCGACTAACACATAGCCCTCGGGCTGCCGCAACCCGAGTATCGGCCGGCGCTCGACGACGGCAACCGTGATGGTGTTCGGCCAGTCGCGGATGACGCTCGCTGCCTCGATGGCCGGCAGAGTGGTCGTCCGCTGGGCGATCGCGTCCAGATCCTGACGAGCCAGCGGCACCCCGAGAGGCACTTGCGCGGCAAGGCTCACCTGCGCTGCTGTCAGCTCAGAAGTGCCCACAACCTTCACTCGCTTGGTGACCAGCGCCGTGGAGATGTACATAGTCCACAAGCTGCCGCCCAGGAGGGTCAGCACCAGCATTATGGCGATGAATGCCAGGGCCTTGCGGCGCCTCGACCGGCGCTTCCGGGCCCGACGGGTGCGTTGCGTCGGCGACTTCTGGCTGGCATTCCGCCGCACCGTGGCCGTAGCGGTCATCGCACCGCTTCGGTGACGCGCTGAATCTCCTCAACGATCTTTGGCGCCACCTTCGTGACGTCGCCACAGCCGACGGTGATCACCAGGTCGCCAGGGCGAGCGATCCTGGCCACGGTTGGCGCCGCCTCATCCCAGACGGGCTCATAGGTCACATGCGCGGTGCCCGGCGTGACCGCATTGGCCACCATGGCCCCGTCAATGCCGGGAATCGGATCCTCGCGGTCGCCGCATACATCCATCACGATCGCTTCATCGGCCTGCTCGAGAGCGTGTGCGAGCTCGCGCCAGAAGTCTCGGGTGCGGGTGTAGAGGTGCGGTTGAAAGCAGATCACGACGCGACCGGCACCGACCCCGGTCCGAGCAGCGATCAATGTGTTCAATACCTCGGTGGGGTGATGCGCGTAATCGTCGTAGACCCGGATGTTGTTGGGAACGCCGATCAGCTGGAACCGCCGGTAGGTGCCCTGGTACCTGGTCAGCTGGCGCCGTAATTCGGCCTCGTCGACGCCGAGCCAGATGGCCGCCGCGTACGCCGCCGCGGCGTTCAGCACGTTGTAGTGCCCAGGCACCGTCAGCTCCACGGCGCCGCCATGGCCGCGCCACACGAGCTCGAATGTCGAGCCGGTACCGACAAGCCGGATGCCCTTGACCTGCACGTCGGCTCCCTGGGACGAGCCGAAGGTCATGATCTCAGGTCCGGGCGAGCCGGCAGCGATCCGCTGTCGTACCTGTTCGGTCAATGCGACAGCTCCCGGATCGTCGGCGCTGGTCACCAGTAGCCGTACCGAAGCGGCGGTTGCGAAGCGTAGGAAACCGTCGGCGTAGTTCTCCGCACTCCCCCAGTTGCTGAGGTGGTCAGGATCGATGTTGGTCACGACCGCCACCTCGCACAGGTACTGCAGAAAGGAGCCGTCGCTCTCGTCGGCCTCGACGATCATGACGTCGCCACTGCCTAGATGGCCGCCGGTGTTGGTGCCGGTGAGGACGCCACCAATCACGAAGGATGGATCGAACCCGTTGCCTGCCAGCACATGGGCGATCATCGCTGTAGTTGTGGTCTTGCCGTGAGTTCCCGCGACTGCAACGCCGCGGCGGCCAAGCATCAGCGAACCTAATGCCGCACTGCGATGCATCACCCGCAGGCCGCGGCGCCGAGCCTCCGCGAGCTCTGGATTGTCTTCCCGGATAGCGGAGGAAACCACCACTGTGGTGGCATCGCCCAGCTGCTCGGCACGATGCCCTACGTAGACACGCGCGCCTTGCGCTTCCAGTGAGCGCAGGTATTTCGAATCCTGTCTGTCACTGCCGCTGACCCGGATGCCGCGGGCCAGCATCATCGACGCGATCCCGTTCATACCGGAACCGCCAATGGCAATGAAGTGCACCCCTCCCAGCTGGTCCAGACTCGGCAGCTCAACGGGAGTGATCAGACTCATCAGCGGATCACCTCCAGTACATGCGACGCCAACACGGTAGCCGCATCGAGCCGGGCAACGCCGGCAAGCGCGTTCCTCATCCCGGCCAGCGTGTCCGGGTGCGTGAACAGAGCCGGAATTTCCTCAGCGACCCAGGCGGCCGTGCAGTTGCTGTCGGCCAGCATGATGCCGCCGCCCGCGCTGACAACCAACTCCGCGTTGCGGGCCTGCTCGCCGTTCCCATGCGGATACGGCACGAACACGGCAGGAAGCCCGACGGCGGCGGTTTCCAGCACCGTGCCGGCACCGCTGCGGGCCAGCATCAAGTCGGCAGCCGCATACGCCCGCTCCATCTGATCCACGTACGCCACCGGCTGGTAGACAGCTCCCGTCTGCGCATTCAGGCTCCGCGCGATGTCAGGGGTGAGGTTGTTCGGCCCCAATACGTGCAGGACCTGGATCCCGTGGGCCAGCAACTCCGGCCAGGCCTCCGCCATCGCGGTATTGATCCGCAGGGCACCTTGTGACCCTCCGCTGACCAGCAGTGTCGGCCGCTCGGGGTGTAACTCGAAGCCAAGGCGGGCCTCACGCTGCAGTGCGACTCGATCCAAGTCGGTGATCGCCCGCCGCATCGGCAGACCGATGCAACGCGCATGTGGCAACGGGGTCTGCGGGAATGAGGTGTAGACGTGGCTGGTGAGTCGGGCCGCGAGCTTGTTTGCGAGACCGGGCAGCACATTTTGTTCATGGATAACCATGGGCAACCCGAGCCGCCGGGCGGCGAGGTAAGCCGGGGTGGACACATATCCGCCGAAGCCGAGGACTACGTCAGCCTGAGTGCGGCGCAGCAGTCGTACAGTAGCCTGCACAGCCTGAAGCAGGCGCGGTCCGAGAAGCACCAGGTCCTTTCCGACGCGTCGCGGCATCGGTACCGCAGGAATCAGCTCGAGTTCCAGTCCGGCCGCTGGGACAACGGTGGTCTCCAACCCGCGAGGACTGCCGAGTGCGGTAAGTGCCAGCCCAGGGCGTAGCCGGCGCAGCTCCAGACCGGTCGCGATTAACGGGGACGTGTGTCCGGCCGTGCCCCCGCCAGCGAGCACAACAGAGCTCGAAGCCGATTGGTTCACGAGCCGCTACTGCCCTGTTTGGTGCGCGAGCCGACCACCGTCGTCATTCGGGGCTGGGGCCGCATGGCCTTGCGGGCCAGGAGCTTACGGGCCTCGGGTTCCCGGCGCGCGCAGGCGAGCAGGACGCCGACTGCCAGCAAATTAGCCACCAACGCGGAGCCCCCGTAGGAGACCAGCGGCAGCGGAACTCCAGCGATCGGGAGCATCCGCAGTACGACTGCGAGATTAATCAGCGCCTGCACCATGAACCAGGTAGTGATACCACCAGCGGCGAAACGAACGAACAAATCGTCGGCATGTGACGCGATCCGGATGCCGGCATAACCCAAGATGCCGATCATGGCGAGGACAACCAGGCTCCCTAACAGACCGAACTCCTCGCCGAGCACGGCGAAGATGAAGTCGGTATGTGCCTCGGGGAGGCTGCCCCACTTCTGCCGGCTCGCGCCCAGCCCTACTCCCCACCAGCCGCCCGACGCAATCGCGAACATGCCGGCGCTGGCCTGATGGTTCGCACCAGTGAGATCAAGAGTGGGGTCCAGAAAGGCAGTCAGGCGGCGCATCCGCACCGGCGAGGTGAGGAAGATCGCGACCACGCTCGCCACACCGGCCGAGGCCAAGGCCATCAGCACTCGCAGTGGAGCACCAACAACCCAGAGCATGCCTGCAGCAATGACCGCCATCACCACCGCCGTTCCCGCGTCGCCCTGGAAAAGCACCAGCAAGATCAGGACAGCGCTCACCGGCAAGAAAGGCACCAGCAAGTGCTTCGGCTGGTCCAGCAAGCGATACTTGCGGGCCAACAGATCAGCTCCCCAAACGATCATGGCCAGCTTCGCGAACTCCGCCGGCTGGATGGAGAACAGCGACGAACCAAGGTAGAGCCAGTTGCGGTTCCCGTTCACCGAAATGCCAAGCGGTGAATACGTCAAGATCAACAAAATGGCAGCAAGGCCTAGCCCAAACCAACTCAGCAGGCGGAGTGTCGACGGTGGGAGCTTCATGATCCCTAATGCGCCGAGTAACCCAGCTCCAAGGAAGATGAGCTGGCGCTTGACGTAGAAGTAGGAGTCACCAACCGTGAGATAGGCGTTCACGCTGGATGCCGAGAGCACCATCATTACCCCGACGATGAGCAGCAGTGCTACCGAGCCGAACACCAAGTGGTAGCTGGTCATTGGCCGGTCCAGCATGGAACGGAGCCAGTGCAACACCTCGGTGGTCGAGGTGGGGCGAGTCGAGGCGGTCTCGGAGTGGCGAACCGACGCTGGTCGTTGGACGGGCGCGGTCTGGCCCTGCGGGGTCAGGGTCGCCACTGATGTCTACTCCTCTGCGAGCGCACGCACCGCGGCAGCGAAGGCATCCCCGCGTGCGGCGTAGTCGGTGAACATGTCCTTACTGGCGCACCCCGGCGCGAGCAGGACAGCATCACCAGGTCTGGCCAGGGAAGCGGCCGCCGCAACGGCTTGTGCCATTGCTCTAGTGTCGACTGCCTCAATGACTTGCGTGGGGACTTCGGGGGCGTGTCGAGCGAGGGCTTGCGCGATGATCTTGCGGTCGACCCCGAGCAGCACCACCCCACGCAGCTTTTCGCGATGCGCATCGACCAAATCGTCAAACGTCGTGCCCTTGGCCTGACCTCCGGCGATCCAGACCACGGAGCCAAAGGCGCGCAGTGCGGCATCTGCGGCGTGGGGGTTGGTGGCCTTGGAATCGTCCACCCAGGACACCCCGTTGCGTTCCAGCACGGTCTGGATCTTGTGGGGGCCAACCTTGACCGTTTGCAACCCTTTGCGGACCGCCGCCGCAGGCACGCCGTACGAGCGAGCCAGCGCTGCAGCCGCCAGCGCGTTGGCGACATTGTGCGGCGCAGCCGGCCTGACATCGCTTACCTTTGCAATCTCCAGCGCCGAGTCTCGACGCTGCTCGATGAACGCGCGATCGACCAATAAGTCATCAACGACACCGAGCATTGACAGTCCAGGCGTTCCCAGCGTGAAGCCAATCGCCCGGGCACCTTCGACCACTTCGGCCTGCTCGACCATCTGCTCGGTCACCGGATCAGCGACGTTGTAGACACAGCTGGCTTGGACACCGGTATAGATCGTGGCCTTGGCGTCGCGGTAGGCCTGGTAAGAGCCGTGCCATTCCAGGTGGTCGGGTTGCACGTTGAGGACTGCAGCGGAATGCATAGCCAGCGAGGCGGACCAGTGCAACTGGTGGCTGGAGAGCTCGACCGCGAGTACGTCGTACGGTTGCGGATCGAGCACGATTTCCATGATGGGGCGGCCGATGTTGCCAACCGCGGCCGTCCTCAGTCCTGACGCTGCCAGGATCGACTCGAGCATCTGAGTGGTCGTGGTCTTGCCGTTCGTGCCAGTGATCCCAAGCCACGGCACGATCTTGTCGGGCCGGCTGAGCCGCCAAGCCAGCTCGACCTCGCTCCAGATGGGGACGCCACGCGCGGCGGCCTCAAGGAGTAGCGGTGTCCCGGCCGGCCAGCCAGTGGCGATAACCAGGTCGGCGTCGTCGGGAAGGGTTGCGGTGGAACCCGGTCCGAGCCGAACGAAACCGCCGAGCACCTCCAACAACTTTCCGCGGTCGGAGGTGAGGTCATCCAGCACATCGTCCAGAATCGTGACGCGGGTGCCAAAGTGCAGCAGTCCATCGGCAGCGGCGAAACCAGAAACGCCGATACCTGCCACCACAACGTGCGCCTGCGGCCACGGTGATCGGCTATCGGCCTGTGCCAACCATCCCGGCCTCATGTACCGGCCACCCACTCCGCATAGAAGATGCCCAGACCGGCGGCAACGAACAGCCCAGCAATGATCCAAAAGCGCATCACGATTGTCACTTGTGCCCAGTTGAGCAGCTCGAAGTGATGGTGAATGGGCGACATCTTGAACAGCCGTCGGCCACGAGTCAGCTTGAAGAAGCCGACCTGGAGAATGACTGACATCACCTCGATGACTAGCAGCCCGCCCAGGATCACCAGGAGCAGCTCGGTTCGGGTGAAGATTGCCATTGCAGCGAGTGCGCCGCCCAGAGACAGCGAGCCGGTATCGCCCATGAAGATCTTCGCGGGTTCGGCGTTCCACCACAGGAAACCGAAGCAGGCGCCAGCGAGGGCGATGGCCACCACTGCCAGGTCGTAGGGGTCCCGCACCTCGTAACACTTTGGACCTGCGGACGCGGTATAGGCGCAGGACTGGTTGTACTGCCAGATGTTGACCAACGTATAGGCGCCGAAGATCATGACGCAGGCACCGGAGGCCAGGCCATCGAGCCCGTCTGTGAGGTTCACACCATTGCTGGCGGCCGCGATCAGAAGCATGACCCAGATGATCACCAGAAGCAGTGGCAATTGGAGCCATTCGATATCGCGCAGGAACGAGACGAATGGCGAGGCCGGATTAATTCCCCGCTCGTCTGGGAACTGCAGTGATGCGACCGCGAACAAGATGGCAACGATCGATTGGCCGGCGATCTTCGCCTTGCTCCGCAAACCGAGCGAGCGCTGCTTTCTGATCTTGATGTAGTCGTCAAGAAACCCTACGACGCCGAGCCCGGTGAAGAGGAATAGCACGAGCAACGCCGTAACGGAAGGAGGCGTGAAGGTGATCAAATGGCTGCCGGCATACGCAAGTACGACGGCGGCAATGATGACCAGGCCACCCATGGTGGGCGTGCCCCGCTTGACGTGGTGGGAAGTGGGCCCGTCGTCGCGGATCAGCTGCCCGTATCCCTTCTTGACCAGGACGAGGATTGCGAGGCGGGTTCCAAGCAGAGTACCGAGCAGGGCGAGGCAGCCCGCGAAGACGATGGTCTTCACACGGCATCCTGGGGTGGGGGCGGTCCGACTGCAGCAAGGATCTCGTCGGCCACGGTGTCCAAGGCTAAGCCACGGGATGCCTTGACCAAGACGACGTCGCCGGGCTCAATATCACGGGTGACCGCAGCAGCTGCATCAGCCTTGTCTGTGACTGACACCGCTCGTCTGGATGACAAACCGGCCGCAACAGCGGCACTCGTGATCTGTGTAGCGAACTCACCAATGGCCACCAAATGCTCGACTCCGCTCTGTGCGGCGAACCGGCCGATCGCAGTGTGCTCTTCGGCTGCTGCATCGCCAAGCTCGAGCATGTCTCCAAGCACGGCCCAGGTGTGCCGGCCCGCGCGACCCAACTCAGCCAGTGTGGTGAGCGCTGCCCGCATTGAGTCCGGGTTTGCATTGTAGGAATCGTTGATCACCGTGACGCCATCTGACCGATCATGCAGCTCCATTCGCCAGCGCGATCGGGGCCCGGCCGCGGTGAGCGCAGCGGCGACTACGTCGAGCTCGACACCGACGGCAACCGCCGCAGCAGCCGCAGCGACCGCGTTCGCGACCTGGTGGAGCCCGGTCAGGTGAAGCTGAACGTCAGATTCAGATTGACCGTAACGGAGGGCGAAGGAATACCGCCCATGAGCATCTCCCATGAGTCCGGATGCCCAGACACCGTCGTCAAGTGGCTGGATCGTAGACCACGGAAGCACGTTGCCCCGAGTACGCCTCCGCATCGACCAGACAAGCGGATCGTCAATGTTCAGAATGGCCCAACCATCAGTTGGCAGGGCTTCCACCAATTCGCCTTTGGCTTGCGCGATTGCGGCCTGTCCGCCGAACTCCCCGACATGGGCTTGACCCACGTTCAGTACCACACCGACCCGTGGTGCTGCGATGTCACAGAGGTAGGCGATGTGGCCAATCCCTCGCGCACCCATCTCCGCAACGAGAAACCTGGTTTGCTCGTCGACTCGTCCGACCGTGAGTGGCACACCGAGCTCGTTATTGAAGTTGCCGGCGGTCGCCACGGTCGGACCGGCACTCTCGAGCACCTGCGCCAATAAGTCCTTGGTCGAGGTCTTGCCGACTGAGCCGGTGATGCCGACAACTTGAAGACCAGCAGCACTTGACCGGTCGACGAGGTATCGGGAGAGCCGGCCGAGCGCGACAAGGGGGTCCACTACCACCAGACACAATGCGCCCCGCACCGAATGTCTGGTAAGCGACGCGGCCGCGCCGGCGGCGGTGGCCGCGGCAACGTAGTCATGACCGTCGACATGCTGTCCAGGTAGCGCCACAAACAGAGCACCAGCCGCGACAGCCCGGGAGTCTGATGTCAAGGCAGTCACGACCGCAGTCGTCTCGCCGGGTCCCGATAGATGGGCACCCAACACCGTGGCGATCTCGTCGACCGTCACTGCAATCACGGCATCAAGTCCTGCTGACCTGGCTGCGCCGCCAGATCCGGGTGCAGCACCGCCCACTCCTCAGCTGCCACCACCGGATCACTGAACGGCAGGACCGTGCCAGCGATCTCCTGACCGAGCTCGTGGCCTTTGCCGAGAATCGCGACCACGTCACCGGGAGCTGCCAGCTGCAAGGCGAGATTGATGGCGGAGCGCCGGTCACCGCCGTCGATGACCTCTGTTGCCAGACCGTCTCGGTGCACGGCAGCGCGCGCCCCGCTTATCAACTGTGCCCGAATAGCGTCCGGCTCTTCGGACCGTGGATTGTCGTCGGTGGCGATCACGACATCCGCGTGTCGCGCCGCCGCCTCGCCCATCGGCTCGCGCTTCAGCGGATCGCGGTCTCCACCGCAGCCAACGACCACGATGCGGCGCCGGCTTCCGACCGCTTCCAATGCGGCAGCGATCGCTTGGGGTGTGTGCGCAAAGTCCACATAGACCAGCGGTCCGCTGGGCCCCAGCCCGACCCGTTGCATCCGGCCCGACACATTGGCCTGGCCCAAACCGGCGGCAGCCCGTTCCAGATCCCCCCCGATCGCGTCGACCATTGCCAGTGCCGTCAGCGCGTTGCGAATGTTGAAATCACCAGGGAGTTTGAGGTCGAACTCCAGATTCTGACCTCGCAGGTCTGCCCGAACCGCAACTCCTCCATCAGGCAGGGCTTGGTATGCCAAAGCTCGGCAGGTTGCGTCGCCGTCAAGACTGACCGTGGTGAGGCCTAATCCAGCCTGACGGCCGATACGCCGCACCAACTCGCCGCCTCGCGGATCGTCGACATTGATCACTGCGTGCCTGGTTCGATCCGACGTGAACAGCGATGCCTTCGCCTCGAAGTAGGACTCGACGTCGCCATGGAAATCTAGATGATCTCTGCCGAGGTTGGTGAAGGCGGCGACGTCAAAGGTGATTGCATCCGCGCGTCCGAGCACCAGGGCATGGGAGGAGACTTCCATCACAACGGTCTCTGCTCCCTCTTCCAGCATGAAAGCCAGCAGACCCTGTAGGTCGGTCGACTCCGGCGTGGTCACCGTAGTGGGAATGCAGTCCAGGGCGACGCCATTCAGCCTGAAACCGACCGTACCTACCAACCCAGTGCTCACTCCCCCGGCGCGCAGAGCTGCTTCCAAAAGGAACGTGGTGGTCGTCTTCCCGTTGGTGCCGGTAACGGCACACATGGTCAGCGCGTCGGCGGGCCGACCATAAATGCTGGCAGCGACGCCTGCCATCGCCTGCCGGGGATGGTCGACCACGATTACCGGAAGCTGTACACCGTTGACCATGCGGTGGCCGGCGGCGTCGGTGAGGATGGCAACGGCCCCCGCGTGGGCGGCTTGCTGGGCGAATTCAGCGCCGTGATGATGCGCGCCGGACAGTGCGACGTAGAGGTCACCAGGACGTACCAGCCGGGAGTCGATGCTGATGCCGCTGACGACCGGGTCGCTTACCGCGGCGCGGTCCCCGAACAGCTCGGCCAAACCGATCTGGTGTCTGGTGCGCGGCCGGAGCACACCCCCCCGTAGAGCAGAAGACACGCTGTTGACGTTATCGACTTGTCGGCCCACGCGGACCAATACCTCCACCTTGTTTGCTCGCTGCTACCACTTAGTGGGCAGTGGCTTATGCGGCCTCGCGTCCGGAACGACCGAGTAGCGCGGCAAGGCCATGTTCATGATGTCGCGATACGCAGGCGCTGCTGTGGTGGTTGCGGTGTCGCCTCTGCGGGGGTTGCTGATCACGACATAAGTCAGAATTTGTGGATCGTCGAGCGGCGCAAAGCCTAGGAATGAGGTCACGTAGCCTCGATAACAGCGACAGCTCGTGTCAGCGCGCTGCGCGGTGCCGGTCTTACCGCCGGTGGTGTACCTGTCGAGCTTCAGATTCTTCCGACCGTTCACGCTGTCGATGACTGCTTGCATCAGCTCGCGCACCTGTGCCGAACTCTGCTTCGAGATGACCCGCCGCTGCGGCGCCCGCGGCAGCCCCACTTCCTTGCCCTCTCCGTCGAAGGCCTTCTTGATCAGTGTTGGGGGGTTGTAGATCCCGCCGTTCACCACACCGGCGATGGCGGAGGCTTCCTGAATCCCAGTGACCGCGATCGCTTGCCCGAAAGCGATCTGATCGCGCTGGCCACTCGTCATGTCTGGCTTCGGAATGATGCCTGCGGACTCGCCAGGCTGCTCGATTCTCGTCTTCGAGCCGAGGCCAAAGCTCACCAGGTAATCGTGCAGCTTCTGTTTGTCCAGCTGCCGGGCGAGCAGTGCTGTGCCGATGTTGGATGAGTCTGCGATCACCCCGCGCATCGTGTAGTGCAGCATCCCGTGGGAGAAGTGGTCCTTGATAGCGCCGCCACCCGAAGCAAGCCGGTTTGGAATGACCACGCGCGTTGATGGATTGGCCGTGCCTGAGTCGATCAACGCCGCCGCAGTCAAGACTTTTTGTACGCTGCCCGGTTCGTATGGGGCTGATATCGCGCGGTTGCCACGATCCTCAGATCTTGCAGCCTGCGGCCGCGACGAGTCGTAGCTTGGGGCGTTGGCCAGCGCGATCACCTGGCCTGTTTTGACGTCCAAAACGATGGCGAAGCCTGAGTCGGCGCGGGTCTTGGAGACCTGCTCGGCCAGCCGGCGTTCGGCGGCCCACTGCACCTCGGAGTCGAGCGTGAGCTGGAAGCTCAGGCCGTTGCGCGCTGGCGTGATCGACCTTCGGCCGAGCGGAATCTTGCTCCCGTTGGGTGCGCTCTCGTATGTTTCCTTGCCTTCAACGCCGACCAGCTGCGCATTGAGCGTACGCTCCAGCCCGGCCAGGCCCTCGCCGTCCGCCCCGACGAATCCGACCACCGAGGCCCCGACCGAGCCATTGGGATAGGTACGGATGGGATCGCTTTCCCGGAAAATCCCCCGCAGGTTGCGGCTCGACAAGTCGGCGGCGAGGGCAGCGTAGCTGAGAGCGGGCACCTTCTTCTTGAGATAGACGAAACGCGTGCCGGTTTTGGTCAGCAGTGGCATGAGTTCCGCCTCCCGCATGCCAAGGTGGCCGGCAAGCACGTTTGCGAACTCGGCTGCACGGGGAGCTGTCAGCGTGGGATCGGCTGTCACCGCAACGGCTGGCTGGGTTGAGGCAAGGACCAGACCGTTGCGATCGCTGATCTCGCCGCGCGCGGGCAACAGCGGCAATGTGCGGGTCAAAGCGTCGGCCGTATAGGAGGAGGAGTCGAAGCCCTGCAGTTGCAGCAGACGGCCCGCGCAGAGTGAAAGTGCCATGGCGACGGCGATGAGTAGCACATGCAATCGCCGGGGGGCAGATGCCAGCGGCAGCCGGATTGGCGGCCTGCTGCGCACAAGTCGAATCGGCAGTGGCTGACGCACTCGCGGACGAGGAGTCCGTACCGTGCCATCACGAAGAATCCGCACCCCACGGGCATGCAGCGTGGACGGGCGGTCGGTCGCAGTTGGCCGCGGATGGTGCGCCGCAGCCATGGCGCGAAGTGGTCTGTTTGAGTCCGGACGCGCTGGCGGCCGAGGACGATACTCCTCGGCCATTAGCCCTGTCCTCGGCTGTCTGTGTTCCTCTTAGTTTTCGTGGCGGAGGTCTCCGCGGCCTTCTTCTGCTTGGCTGCTGTTCGTTGGGCAGTCTTTCGCTTTACCTCTGCTGCAGCGGCCTGCTTCCTGGCGGCCATTGCTGCAGCCTTCGCCTCGGCACGGGCACGCGTAGCCGCCTCCTCGGCGGCCAGCTGCGCCGGTGTCTTGACAATCAGAGCGGGCACCTCACGACCGCTGACCGGAATGGGCTTGCCCACCACCTTGCCGCTGGGCAGCACCAGAAAAGCTGGGAAGGGGTTGGGGCGCATCCCGAGCTCGGAGGCTCGTCGAGCGAGCTCTTGGGGAGCGGCCAGCGCGGCAAGTTGATTCTCCAGATCGGCTTGGGTGTAGGCGAGTTCGGTGGCTTGCCGATTGAGGGTGCGCGACTCGAAGGCCTGGCTCTGCAACGTGGTGTTGAGCATGAGCAGGCCCACCATGCCAATCCCGAAAAGCCCGATCAGGACAAGAAGAAAAGGAAATCGAGCCAGACGGGCGGCCGGTTGGGTCACGGCCCGGAGGGACTGCCCTGTCTTTCGGCCGTCGTCGTTCCTGGCGACGAGAGGTGCCCAGAGCGCGCTCACCCGGCCACCGCCATCTCGGAGATGCGGACCGCCGCACGGAGCCGCGCCGACGCAGCGCGTGGGTTGCGGGCGATCTCAGCAGGACTGGGCCGCAGTGCTCCGCGGGTCAACAGCCGCAGCTCCGGCCTGAGATCAGCCGGAACGACAGGAAGGTCGCGCGGCGCGCGATCCTGAGCAGCGAGGCCGAAGACTTGCTTGACTAACCTGTCCTCGAGCGAGTGATAGGCCAGCACTGCGATCCGCCCATCGAGTGCAAGGGCCGCGATAGCACTCGGCAGCACCGACTCCAGCGATTCGAGCTCGGCGTTCACCTCGATCCGGAGGGCCTGGAATGTCCGCTTCGCAGGATGGCCACCGGTCTTGCGGGAAGCTGCGGGCACAGTGTCATAGAGCAGCTGCACAAGTCGGCCGGAAGTGACAAAAGGCTCCCGCTCTCGCTCAGCGACTATCCGGCGGGCAATTTGATCGGCGTAGCGCTCCTCACCGTAGGTTCGCAGGATTCGCGACAGCTCATCTCTCGAATAGGTATTAAGGACCTCGGCCGCGGTCAGATCTTGACGTCCCATCCTCATGTCTAGCGGCGCATCCTGTGCGTAAGCGAACCCGCGTTCCGGATCGTCAATCTGGAGCGAAGAGATACCGAGATCAAGCAGAATCCCTTGCACCTTGGGCCGGCCTAACCTCGCGAGTACAGCTGTCAGCTCGTCGTAGGCAGCCTCCACGAAAATGACACGGTCAGCAAACTCGGCCAGCCGCTCGCTTGCCAGAGTAAGGGCCTGCGGATCGCGATCCAGCCCGATCAGCTGGGCTTCGGGACACGCCGCCAACAGCGCGCGGGCGTGGCCGCCGAGGCCGAGCGTGCAGTCGACAAGGTACGGCGAACTGCTAGCGTCGGCATTGCGTGAGCGGTCCTCAGCCGCCAAACCAGTGCGCGAGGGTTCGAGGGCAGGAGCCAGCAGTCCAACGACCTCCGCCAGCATGACGGGTACATGCAGCTCGGCGCGGCCACTCATCCGACATCTCGACCCTTCAGTTCGGTACTGCTATGACCGAGCCGCTCGCGTATTGCGCGATTTCCAACGCTCGCAGCTCTCGGCCATCGCTCGTGTAGGGGGGTTTCAACCCGAGATCCGCGGGGAGTCCTACCTGGCACCGGGGAAGTTGTGTCAGGGAGTCGAACCTGCGGGTTGAAGCCTCTCTACACGAGCTGTACTTCGTACTTTTGTTGCTGCGCTCCTCAGCCTCCTGGGAACACGTTCTGGTTAAGTTCGGCAAACGCCGGCTCCTTCTCGGCGGAGTACTGCTCCCATGCGGCGGCGTTCCAGACCTCCACGCGCTCGATCGCCCCCACCACGACAC
>JBKOZG010000126.1:0-10273 GCA_046725775.1 Actinomycetota bacterium
CTTCGCCCGCTTCAGGGCAACCCACCACGTCAGCTCCGACCACGTCATCGACCTCGACGGCGACAGCGCCAAGCTCCGGGCCAACCTGATCGCCATGCACCTGTGGGCCGACCAGGAACGAGATCCCAATACGCTACAAACCCACTTCCTTGCCGGCGGGGTACTCCACGCTCTCCTGGTACGCACCAATCGGGGATGGCGCCTCAGTGAACTGTCACTGCGCAATACCTGGCGAACCGGGAGCGGGTACGCCACGATGCTCGCGACCGGAAGATAAGGAAGGCAAGCGGCTGCGCGGTGCGGCGGGGGGCGGCTGGCCGACGGTTGACCCACTCGTCTCGGCCCTGACGGTTCACCAGCAGGTGAATCCGCCATCGACCAGCAGGTCTACTCCGGTGCAGAAGCTGGCTGCGTCACTGAGCAGGAAGATGGCCGGTCCGACCAATTCGTCGACGGTCGCCATCCTGCCCAGCGGCGTATCGGCCTCGAACTTGGTGACCTGTTCAGCAACCTCGGGTCGCAGATTCATAGGTGTGGCCGTGTAGCCGGGACTGATCGAGTTCACCCGGATGCCGCGGTGGGCCCATTCCATAGCGAGACTTCGGCTGAGGTGAACCACAGCTGCCTTGGAGGCGTTGTAGTGGGCCTGGAGCAGTCCGCGGTTGACGATGGATCCGGACATCGACGCGATGTTCACGATTGCGCCTCGGCCGTGCTCGAGCATGGTCCGACTCTCGGCCTGGCAGGAGAGGAACACTCCTGTCACGTTGATATCGATCACTCGCTGCCACTGGCCCAGGGGCATCTCTTCGGCTGGGGCGGCGTTGGCGATTCCTGCGCTGTTCACGGCCAGGCCCAACGGGCCGAATTCACTTTCCGCGTCCCGGACCGCGTCGGCCAGCATGTCGGCATCCATGACGTCTCCCGGTACGGCGATAGCTCGCCGCCCAGCCGCTCTGATTTCGCCGCAGACCTCGTCCAGAGCTGATTCGGGGAGGTCGAAGCACGCGACATTGGCACCAGCGGCGGCCAGTCCGAGAGCGATGCCGCGGCCGATACCGCTAGCGGCGCCCGTCACAAGCGCGGTCTGGTCGTCGAGGCGAAAGCTGGGCAGGATCATGGCTGTTCCCTTCGCTTGGCGGTGAACTCGGGCTGCCCTACGGCTGCCACTCTTACGATCTCAAGCCTTCGCGGCTGCTACACATCTATCGAGGATCCGTAGCATTCAGACCAGGCAGGTTGCGTCACGACGGCCGCGGCCGCCCGGCTAGACCCTTGGGAGTTGCCATGTATGACCCCGCAACGACCGATCGCCGGTCCAACCCGGTTCGCAGCCTCGCGCGCCGGCCCCGGCGTTGGTAGAGGGAGATCCGGCGACCATGCGCAGCGCGAAGGAGCCTGTCACGTAATGACTGCGCCGATAGCTGACTTCAACCACAGACCGGTGCTGGTGACGGGTGCCACAGGTGGCATCGGCAGCGAGACGGTCCGTCAGCTCGTAAGCGCCGGTGCCGACGTCATCGCAAGCGGACGGTCTGAGGAGGCCTTGACCGCCCTCGCACAAGAGATGAGCGTGCGTACACTGCCGTTCGACCTGGCATCGGAAGACAGCGTTCGCAACGCCCTGGACGGGGTCGACGTTTATGGGGTGGTCAATTGCGGCGGATTCGGGGGCGAGATCGCCACTCCCATGGACACCGACATCGCGGCCTTCGACAAGGTGATCGCCATCAACACCCGTGGCCCCCTGCTCGTCACCAAATACACGTCACGGTCGATGATTCGGTAGGTCGGAGGTGGGTCGATCGTCAATGTCTCAAGTCAGGCGAGCCTGGTGGCGCTGCCGGGGCACATTTCGTATGGGGCCTCCAAAGCTGCCCTCGACAGCATCACCCGGGTGTCCGCTCTGGAACTGGGCAAATACAACATTCGCGTCAACGCGGTCAATCCCACTGTGGTCATGACGCCGATGTCAGCGTGGTACTGGGGTCGCGACGACATTGGCGGACCGTTCCTGGAGCAGATGCCACTGGGCCGTTGGGCGACCGAGGCCGAGATCGCGGCTCCCATTGTCTTCTTGCTCAGCGATGCCGCCTCCATGGTCACTGGGGTGTCGCTGCCCGTTGACGGCGGCTACTCCAGCCGCTAACCCGGGTCGCGAGCCGTCGCCGTAAATTGGGCACCCGACAACGGCCTCAAGGAAAGGCGCCAACATGACGGTCCGGGTGGGCTATGACTTCTCGCTCGCCGACAAGGTTGCCGTCGTGACCGGCGGCGCGTCCGGAATCGGTTCGGCGATGGTCGATGCGTACGCGGCTATAGGCGCAACCGTGGTGGTGCTCGACAAATTGGTGGAGGCCGCAGAGCTCAAGGTCAGCGAGGGCAGCGCAGCCGCGGCATTCGCTTGCGACGTGACGATCGAGAGGTCCGTCATCGATGTGATCAGCGCGGTGAGCACACGGTTCGACCGCATTGATGTGCTCGTCAACAGCGCAGGCCTCGCTGTGATTGGCCCCGCAGAGGAGCTCACGGCCGAGGCTTGGGATCTCACCATGGCCGTCAACCTACGAGGCGCATTTCTGGTCAGCCAGCAGGTCGGTCGCATCATGCTCGCCCAGGGCAGTGGCACCGTGATCAGCCTCGCGTCCCAGGCCGCAACAATCGCACTGCCCGGCCACCTGGCCTACTGCGCATCCAAGTTCGGCCTGGTCGGCCTAACCAAGGTGCTTGCTCTGGAATGGGCCGGGCGCGGAGTCACAGCCAACACCATCAGCCCGACGGTGGTAATGACCGCACTCGCGAAGGAGCTGTGGGACAGCCCTGAGGGTGAGGCACTGAAGGCGCAAATTCCCACTCAGAGATTCGCTGAGCCCGAGGAGATCGCTGCTGCCGCAGTGTTCCTGGCCAGCGACGCCGCGAAAATGATCAACGGCGTGGACTTGCTGGTCGATGGCGGCTACACCATCCGTTGATCCGGAAAGCGCAAGACCTAGCCACGCCTCACGCTGTCTATCGACAATGTTGGAAACAGCTACAGAGGGACCAACTGCCATGACCCAGAACGCCGCCCCGACTACGATCCCCGAGCGCATGCGCGCCAGCGTGCTCACCGCGCCGCTGATGCTCAACATTGAGGAGGTCCCGACACCTCCCATGGCCAGCGACGAGGTGCTCATTGAAGTGGCCGCCGTCGGGGTTTGTGGCTCAGACACTCACTACTACCGGCACGGGCGAATCGGTGACTTCGTCGTCGAAAGCCCGCTGATCCTTGGGCATGAGCTTTCGGGCCGAATTGTCGCCGTCGGCGAGGAGGTACCAGAGACCAGGATCGGTGAGCGTGTGGCCATCGAGCCACAAAAGAACTGCCGACGGTGCCGAGAGTGCCGAGCCGGCCACTACAACCTCTGCCCCAACATGGAGTTCTACGCCACGCCGCCTATCGATGGCGCGTTCGCGCAGTTCTGCGTGATCCGAACCGAGTTCGCCCACCGCGTACCGGACTCCATGTCGAACGAGGCCGCCGCGCTACTGGAGCCTTTGTCGGTAGCGGTTACAACGATGCGCAAGGCAGGCGTCACCCCTGGATCGAGCATTTTGATCGCTGGCGCAGGACCGATCGGGATCATCTCCGCTCAGACCGCGCGAGCCTTCGGCGCTGCGGAAATCATCGTCACCGACCTGGTACCCGAGCGACGGAAGCGGGCACTGAGCTACGGCGCCACCCGAGTGCTCAATCCTCGAGAGACCGATGTCGCGACCGCCGGCCTGGACGTCAACGCGTTCGTGGACGTCAGTGGGGCACCACAGGCAGTGATGGCTGGTATTAAAGCGGTACGTCCGGCCGGGACAGCCGTTCTGGTGGGGCTTGGTTCGTCGGAGATGACCCTGCCCGTCGAGCACATCCAGAACCTCGAGATCACCGTGACAGGCATCTTTCGCTACGCCGATACCTGGCCGGCCGCCATACACCTGGTAGCCAGCGGCGCTGTCGAGCTCGACTCTCTCGTCACGGGCAGATTCGGTCTGGAGCGCGCGCATGAGGCGCTGGAGAGCGACAAGGATCCGTCGAGTCTCAAGTCGGTCGTCTACCCCAACGGGTTTGAGGGAGACGGCAAATCGTAATGTCGCCGCCGTGACGCAACCCCGCCTGGCGCGACGGCTCGGCACCTTCGATGCGTTGATCATCGGGCTGGGCTCGATGCTCGGCGCGGGGGTGTTCGCCGCATTCTCCCCCGCTGCAAGCGTGGCCGGGGCTGGGCTGCTGATCGGACTTGCCGTGGCCGCGCTGGTGGCATACTGCAACGCAACGGCGTCGGCCCAGCTGGCCGCGCAATATCCAACCTCGGGCGGAACCTACATCTACGGTCGAGAGCGGCTGGGACCGTGGTGGGGTTTTCTCGCCGGCTGGGGATTCGTCATCGGGAAGATCGCCAGTTGTGCTGCGATGGCGCTGACCTTCGCCGCGTACGTTGCCCCAGAGGGATGGCAACGTCCGGTCGCGATTGCGGCAGTGATCATCTTGGCGACTGTGAACTACCACGGCATCACCCGTACCGCAGCACTGACCAAGATCATCGTCGCGGTCGTGCTCGCCACGTTGGCGCTGGTCGTCACTGCCTCACTCAGCGGGTCGAATACGACTGGGGTTCAGTCCTGGGATCTGTTGGCCGGCGGCTGGTACGGCACCTTGCAGTCGGCTGGCCTGCTGTTCTTCGCATTTGCCGGTTATGCCCGGATCGCAACCATGGGTGAAGAAGTCCGCGACCCGGAACGCATCATCCCCCGGGCGATCTTGACCGCTCTTACGATCACCGTGTCGATCTACCTGGTCATTGGTAGCTCGATCCTGGTTGTTCTCGGCCCAGCGGGAGTCGCAGCCAGCCCGGCACCGCTGGCCGCGGCGGTGGATGCGGCTGGTTGGGTTTGGGCCAGCCTGCCGGTGCGGCTGGGTGCAGCGGCCGCAGCGCTCGGCGCCCTGCTCGCGTTGATCGCTGGCGTAGGCAGAACCACGTTAGCGATGGCACGCCACGATGATCTGCCGCGCTGGCTGGCCGCCGTACATGAGCGTCATCGGGTGCCGCATCATGCCGAAGTCACCGTGGCTGGACTGGCATGTGTCTTGATCTTGCTGGCGGACCTACCGAGCGCAATCGGTTTCTCGTCGTTCGGGGTCTTGCTCTACTACCTGATCGCCAACGTTGCTGCGTACACACAATCTCCCGAGCGGCGCCGATTTCCCCGCATCCTGCAGCTCATCGGGATCGTTGGCTGTGTGACTTTGGCGCTGACGTTGCCGTTGCGCGCAGTGCTCGGCGGAACTTTGGTGTTCGCTGTCGGGATCGTGTATCGAGCCATCCGGGTACATCTCAACCGCCTGCGGCCAAGGACGTGACGAGGCTTCTTCGATCGAGCATCGGAATCGATGTCGGATTCTGCGACACAGTAGCGTCGCGGCGCGGCAGCCGTTACCCTCAGCCCGTGCACATCGCCGTCACCGGTTCTATCGCCATGGACCACCTGATGAGGTTCTCCGGCCAGTTCTCGGAGTCGCTGCTCACCGAGCAGCTGGATCGGGTGTCGCTGTCATTCCTGGTCGAGGATCTCCAGATTCGCCGCGGTGGAATCGCGCCCAACATCTGCTTCGGCCTGGCCGCGCTTGGATTGGACCCGCTTCTTGTGGGCTCGGTTGGCGAGGACTTCGGCGACTATCGCGCATGGCTTGAGCGGCATGGAGTGCAGACCTGGGCCGTACGGGTCTCAGAAACCCAGCACACCGCTCGCTTCATCTGTACGACCGACTCAGTCAACGCCCAGATCGGCTCCTTCTACACCGGTGCCATGGCCGAGGCGCGCCAGATCGAGTTGCAGCCGATCGCCGAGCGAGCGGGTGGCCTCGATCTCGTCGTGATATCTCCGAACGATCCGGAGGCAATGCTGCGGCACACAGATGAGTGCCGCATCCGGCAATTCAAATTCGTTGCCGACCCTTCTCAGCAATTGGCCTGGCTGGACGGTGCGCAGATCAAACGGCTGATCGACGGAGCAACCTACCTGTTCTCCAACGACTACGAGGACGGCCTGATCACGCAGAAGACTGGCTGGACGCACCAGGAAATCCTGGAGCGTGTCACTGTCCGCGTGATTACCCGGGGCGCAAAGGGGTCAAGTGTCGAGATCGCGGGTGAGCCTCAGCTGGACATACCCAGCGCGCGGGAGGTAGCGCGGGTCGACCCGACCGGAGTAGGCGATGCGTACCGCGCGGGATTCCTTGCTGGACTCGCTTGGGGGTTGCCGCTGGAGCGCTGCGCGCAGGTCGGCTCCCTGCTGGCCTGCCATGCGATCGAGGTCGTCGGGACCCAGGAATATCGTTTCGGCGACAGATTTCTGACCCGCTTCGAGGATGCGTACGGTCGGGCGGCCGCTGACGAGATCGCGCCGCACCTAAGCGATCTCCGGCTTTGACCCTTGGACGGACAAGTCATGGTGTTCGGAAGGGTGACGCGCGCGCCCGTTGGGTCAGCGCCGATGATGGAGCCTTCACCAAGCGTGGTGGTCGGCCCGGTTGGTCATCGAATAGGGTCGGCTCGTGCCAAACAGCCTGCTTATCGTTCATGTCGACATTGCGGTCGTACCTGACCAGCTGGACGCTTTCCTGGCGGCCACTCAGGAGAACGCCATGGCCAGTCGAGAGGAGCCGGGCATCGCACGATTCGATGTTCTGAGCGATCGCGCCGAGCCCACTCACGTTGTGCTCGTCGAGATTTATCGAGATGAGGCGGCTGCCGCAGCGCACAAGGACACATCCCATTACCAGCGGTGGCGTGACACGGTTGCACCCATGATGGCCAGGGCCCGTGAAGCCACCCGGTACGTCAACACCTCCCCCGACGACGCAGACTGGTAGCTAGGTGGTTCACTTCGATCTCGCAGTTCCGCCCGACGTAC
This sequence comes from Actinomycetota bacterium, assembly GCA_046725775.1. GTDB lineage: Bacteria > Actinomycetota > Actinomycetes > Propionibacteriales > Propionibacteriaceae > Microlunatus. The sequence goes on from JBKOZG010000126.1 coordinate 6,946, forward strand.
GGTTCGGGGCCGGCAGGGTCAGCGAGGTACCTGCAGCACTTGCCGGGCTCGGGGCCACCCGAGTCCTGGTGGTGACCGGGCGCACCACATCCCGTGCGGACGCAATCCGGTCGGCACTCAGCAAAGCCGGCATCTCAAGCATCCCGTTCGGAGTCGCGACCGAGCCATCGATCGAGCGCGTGAGCGCAGCCATGGCGCTGCTGGCCGATGCCGGCTGCGATGCCGTACTGGGATTCGGCGGCGGTAGTGCGATCGATGTCGCCAAAGCTGCCGCAGTGCTCGCCACCTCGGGAATCGACCCTCTGGAACACCTGGAGGTGATCGGTGCCGGCCGCCCGATCGAGAGGGCTGGCCTGCCCTGCGTCGCCGTGCCGACTACTGCAGGGACCGGTTCGGAGGTGACGCGCAACTCGGTGCTGTCTGGTGGCGGAGTCAAGGCGAGCCTCAGGAGCCCGCTGATGCTGCCGAAAGTGGCCGTCGTCGACCCAGACCTTCTGCTTGGCCTGCCCAGTGCGACGATCGCGGCCACCGGCATGGATGCGCTGTCTCAGCTCATCGAGCCACTCCTCTCCCAGCGCGCTAACCCCTTCAGCGATGCCTTGGCTAGGGACGGGATCGGTCGTTCCGCTCGATCATTGCGCCGGGCGTACCAGGAAGGCATGGAGGATGCCGCGGTACGCGAAGACCTGGCGCTCGCCAGTCTGTTTGGGGGGATGTGCCTGGCCAACTCCGGGCTGGGCGCGGTCCATGGCATTGCGGCCGCTGCGGGTGCTCGGCTGGCGGCGCCACATGGTGCGGTCTGCGCCGCCGTGCTCGCCGCGGCTATGGCGGTCAACCTGCGGGCGTTGCGTGACCGAGCCCCAGAACATCCCGCGTTACAGCGGATGGCCGAGGTAGCGCTCGTGCTCACGGGACGGCCCGACGCAAACCCTGAGCACGGAATCGTCTGGCTGCAAGAGCTGACATCCGCGCTTTCCATCCCTGGACTGGCCAGCTATCGGCTGAGCGAGGACCAGATACCGGTGGTGGTGACCGCCGCTCAGAAGGCCAGTAGCATGCGCGGGAACCCGATCGAGCTCACTGACGCCGAAGTCACCGAAATCGTGACTCGTTCGCTGTAGGCAAGGCTCACTTGACTGATGCGGCCATACAACCGTACGGTTGTATCTATGCAGGTGGCTCCTCCTGACTTCGACCTCATGTTCGGCGCCCTGGCGGATCACACCCGACGCGACATCGTCCGCCGCGCCGTGCACGGCGAGGAGGGCGTCGCTGAGCTGGCCAGCCATTACCCGATGAGCTTCGCGGCGGTCCAGAAGCACGTCGCCATCCTCGAACGGGCCGGCCTCATCACCAAAGAGCGGATCGGGCGACGCAAGGTCGTCCGGACCAGCCTCGAGGGGCTACGCGCCGCACGCCGCCTGCTCGACCAGTACGAGGAGCTGTGGCGCGGACGGATCGACCGCATGACCGAACTCGTCACCGACACAAGAGAGACCGACAGATGACCGTGACCACTGTCCGCAAGGATCCCCAGGCGCTGACCATGACTCTGGAGGCCGAATTCGATGCATCCGCGGAGCGGGTGTGGCAGCTATGGGCAGATCCGCGCCAGCTCGATCGGTGGTGGGGCCCGCCAAGCTACCCCGCAACCTTCACCAAGCACGACCTCGCCCCCGGCAGCCGCGTCATATACCACATGACCGGACCCGAGGGAGACCAGCCGACCGGCTACTGGGACATCGTCGAGGCCGATGCGCCGCATCGGCTCGTCTTCCGCGACGGCTTCGCTAACGCCGACGGCACGCCGAACAACGATATGCCGGTGGGCGAGGCACGGGTGACGATCGCAGCCATCGGCGACGGCCGCACGCGGATGGCGATCGAGAGCATCTTCCCGAGCGCGGAGGCAATGGAGCAGGTCTTGGCCATGGGCATGGAGGAGGGCCTGACCCAGGCGGTCGGCCAGATCGACGCCATCCTCGCCGAGGACACCGTTGCCCAGCGCTGACCTTTCCCGATGAGATCGGCCGGCCGGCCGCGCGGTTTGTCGCTACCTCAGAAGTGACACAATAAGGGCCCTGATCATCCAGGAGGGCCGGTGCAGAGGTACGTGCTGTTGTACGAGTCGGCCGACGACGTTATGTCCAAGGCGCCGCCGGTCTATCCGCGGCACCTGGCCCGCCTCAAGGAGTTCCGTGACCGTGGGGACCTCCTGTTGGTCGGCACGTTCGGCGACCCGCAGGCCGAGGGTTCGATGGCGGTGTTCGTGTCCCGGGAAGCCGCCGAGGAGTTCGTCCGCGATGACCCGTTCGTCAACGAGGGCGTGATCAAGGCCTGGATGCTGCGGGAGTGGGACGAGGTCGCGAGCGAGATCTGAGCCTGCCGGCTGGTGCAGTTTGACGCAGGTCAGCTATGTAGTAGAAAGATGCGATGAGTCAGGAAGGCGCCCCTTCGGGAGGACTCATTCCTCAAGCCGGCGACGCTGTCCCGACACCGAGGACCCCGTCCGGCGAGCCCGTCCGGTCCAGTCGACGTGACGGACCCCGTCCACAGACGTACCAGGGATCCGGCTTACCGCTGGACGACCGTTATCCATCGCGTGAAGAGAGTTGGGCAGCCATGTCGCCGAAGATTCGAGGCCGACTGACTGAGCTGGCGGGCGATGTCATCGAGTGGTTTGCATGGAGGGATCCCTACTCCAGTGAGAAACGACCGCGCGCCGTGATCCTTGGCACCCGGGCTTTCTGCATCGCAGAACCGAGGATCGACGCCACCGGCCGCGCCGTCTACGAGCTGAGCCGATATGAGTTCGTGCCCGGCTCCCACAAGAGGATTCCTGTTCAGCACCGACCAGGCCTGGGGAGCGGAACTCTGCAGAAAGTCGCGGCGCAGCCGGGTGCGCCTTTGCCGAGGCGCAAGAGTGAGCTCGGACTGTCGTCGCAAGAAACGGGACAGCTCGGGAATCTTCCCCTGAAAGCCCAAGAGCTTCTGCAAGCACCCTTTAGCTCCGGAGACCCCGTCCAGCGCTGCGAGTACTGGTACTCGGGCCGCGCTAACCGCCTCGACACCTACATGTTCGTCCTAGCGGGGCGCCACTTCGTCACCGCCGCCGTCGGCACCCAGCAGGTGCCGGTCGGAAACACGGTCGCCAATGCCCATTGGAACCTGACTTGCCACCGTCTAGCAGTGGAACGCGTCGTCGGTTCGTGACATGCCCAAGAACTTCGCACACTTGGGAGGGCTCAACGCCTACGAAGTCCTAGGTATTGAGCCAACCGCTACAACGGAGGAGATTGAAGCGGCTTATCGGGCCGCCATCAAGCGC
>JBKOZG010000355.1:0-5747 GCA_046725775.1 Actinomycetota bacterium
CCACTCCCGAATGTCTGGCGGCAGCAGGAACCCCTGATCAACAGCACCATCTAAAAAGTTGAACCCCACAACAAGATCCAACCCTTCAGCCAGTCCAGGCACCCCCGCGACACACCAGATTCATGCGACAGCCTCTGCAACATGTGTGAAGCGCCGGGAAGCTGGGTTAACCCACTTTCCCGCTCGCTACCGAGCGGCACCCGGTCCCAGATGTTCGGCGAAGAAGTCCTCGATCCGCCGCCAGGCATCGGCTGCCGAGGCCGGCTCAGGTCCCGCATGAGACAGCTTCGCCACCGGTCGGAACAGCAACGGGCCATTCGGCTTGTCGTTCAGGAAGCAATGGGCCGGCCGCCGGGTAGACCTCAACATCATGTGGCACGTCGTGCCTGCGCAGAGCCTCTCGCAACGCAGGCACGCCCTTGACTGTCCAGTCCCTGCCGCCGTAGCTGGCCACGATCGGCCCGGCGCGTGCCGCAAGCTCATCGATATCGGACGGCACCATGCCGTAGTTGACAGATGCGGCGTGGTAGCCCTCCGCTGACAGCAACAGCGCGAACCCGCCGCCCATGCAAAAGCCGATGACACCAACTCTTCCCGTGCAGTCTGGCTCAGCTCGCAGCCGCTTGCGACAGGACTCGATCAGCTCGAACGGCTTACCGACTCGCGCCTGGAACGCCCGGAACGTGCCGACAATGCATCGCAGCCACGGTCCCTCGCCGAGCAGATCCGGCGCGTACACCAGATATCCGGCCGAGGCCAAGCGGTCAGCATGGCGGCGCAGGACGTCATCGATACCCCAGGCCTCGTGCAGCATCACCACACCGGGCCAGGGTCCCGAAGCGTCCGGCCGCGATGTTAGGACGGTGCGGCCGTCAGTGACGATGTTGGCCGTCTTCGTCTCCATGGCGTCACGCTAGCGGCTGCCTCCAGCGATCGCTCTGAGCCATGCCTCATAGTGATCTCTACTGACTGTCGGGATGTCGCCGGCGAGTGCCGGTTCGTGGTTTGGCAGATGACTCTGGCAGAATGCATGCCGCATCTGTTGTCGTTCGGCGCCCTCTCACCCCGTACGGCTCAGATCTACTGAGACCATCGCCAGCGCGACCCCACCGCGTGAGATGGGATCACCGCAGGAGTGGCCGGCCCGCGGGCCCGGTCGCAACACCACCACAGGAGTAACCACACACGTGGCTGTCAAGATTCGTCTGAAGCGATTCGGCAAGATCCGGTCGCCGCACTATCGCATAGTTGTCGCCGACTCTCGCACCAAGCGGGATGGCCGCGCCATTGAGGAAATCGGCAAATACCACCCAAAGAATGACCCCTCCCTTATAGAGGTCGACTCTGAGCGCGCCCAGTACTGGCTGTCGACTGGCGCGCAGCCAACTGAGGCTGTCGTCGCGTTGCTCAAGCGCACCGGTGACTGGCAGAAGTTCTCGGGTGACACGTCGCCATCCGGAGTGTTGCCGCAGCCGGAGAAGCGCAACAAGATCGATGCGTTCAACGCTGCACTAACCGAGGCGGGCAAGGAGCCCAAGGCTGCTCCGCCGGCGACGGCGAAGAAGGCGGCGTCCAGGCCCGAAAGCACTAAGCCCGACCCGGCCTCGGTCGAGGGCACTCCTGCCGAAGCGCAGCAGGCTGCCGAGGCAGGCGTTGCTGATGCGGATTCCAGCGAGACCTAAATGCTCCCCGACGCACTCGAGCATCTGATCCGGGGGATCGTAGCGCACCCCGACGATGTCACGGTCAAGGAAAAGGATCTCCGTCGTGGGCGGATGCTCGAGGTGCGAGTGAATCCCGACGATGTTGGCAAAGTCATCGGCCGCTCGGGCCGCACTGCAACCTCGCTGCGAACGGTGATCGGCGCGCTGGCCGGCGACCAAGACGTACGTATCGACTTCGTCGATGTTGATCGGCTCGCCCGTCGCAGCTCGAATAGCCGTCGCCGCTAAGCGAGCGGAGCCAGCAATGTGAACACCGTCGTGGGTGTCATCGGACGGCCCCACGGCGTACGTGGCGAGGTTGCTGTGGAGCTCCGCACTGATGAGCCGGAGCGTCGGTTCGCCCCCGGGCAGGTACTGCTGGAGGAGGGCGGTACCCGGCATTTCACCGTGTGCTCGGTTCGTAATCACTCCGGCCGGCTGCTGGTCAGCTTTGCTGAGTTGGTAGATCGGGCCGGCGCCGAAGCCGTACGAGGTATGCTACTGACCGCCGCTGTGGAGCCAGACGAGCGACCTGCGGCGCCGGGTGAGTTCTACGACCGGCACCTGATCGGCCTGCGAGCCACCACCCCGGAGGGCGTTGAGGTAGGCAGAGTGCGATCAGTGCTGCACTTGCCAGCGCAAGACATTTTGGAGATCGAGACTGCCGCCGGCTCTCGCCTGGTGCCGTTCGTGGAGGCATTGGTGCCCGATGTCGATCTTGAGGCTGGACGCCTCACGGTCGTCAACCTCACAGGTTTGCTCGCCGACCGGGAAGACACAGATGAAGATTGACATCGTCTCGATCTTCGTCGAGTACTTTCAACCGCTGCGCCTTTCGCTAGTGGGGAAGGCAATCGAAAAGGGCATCGTGGACCTTCGGGTTCATGATCTTCGCGACTGGACCACTGATCGGCATCGGACAGTCGATGACACGCCCTACGGTGGAGGCGCAGGCATGGTGATGCGTCCGGAGCCCTGGGGACAGGCATTGGATGCACTTACGACTGGGCAAAGCGATCCGCGATTGCTTGTCCTGTCACCGTCAGGTCGGACCCTCACCCAGGCCCTCGCGCACCAACTTGCCGGGGAGCAGCACCTGATCTTCGCCTGTGGTCGCTACAAAGGCATCGATGCACGCGTCGTGGAGGATGCGGCACGCCGGATGCGCGTCGACGAATTGAGCATCGGCGATTACGTGCTGAGTGGTGGAGAGGCCGCGGCACTGGTGGTGGTCGAGGCGGTGGTTCGCCTCCTGCCTGGGGTTATGGGCAACCCGGAGTCTTTGATCGAGGAGTCGCACGGCACCGAGCACGAAGGCCTACTCGAGGGGCCTGTCTACACCAAACCACCCAGCTGGCGTGGGCTGGATGTTCCCGAGGTGCTCGTGAGCGGCCATCACGAGAGGGTCGCCGCATGGCGCCGCGAACAAGCACTGGAAAGGACGCGACTGCGACGGCCCGATCTGCTGCCGAACTCTGAGCTGACAGAACCCAGTTGACCCTCTAGCTCAACTGGATTGTGACAAGTCAGCGGGGCCCTGGGCTGCGACGACGACGGCGGCGGATTCAGAGCGCGATTGCGCGAGCAGCAAGGCCCAGATAAATCTGTGTTGAAAAACACCAGTGATCGCGGTGGCCTGATGTCGCTGTCAGGGGGGTCTGAGTTCTAGTGTGGCTGCGTGGCAACAATTTCGTTGACGCCCGCCCAACAAGCGACCAGGTCAACTGTTGCGCTTAAGGCCTTAATGGCCATAACTGGCCTCATCTTGATCGGCTACTTGCTGGCCCACATGTACGGCAACCTCAAGATCTTCGCTGGGCCTGAGGCGTTCAACGCCTACGCCCACCACCTGCGAATCCTCGGCGAGCCACTCCTGCCGCGCACCGGTGCGCTCTGGATCATCCGAGTCGTTCTAATCGTCAGCGTGCTGGCCCACATGTACGCCGCATTCAACTTGTGGTCGCGGGCGCACAAGGCCCGTGGGGGGATGAGGCGGTACCACAGCAACAAGTCACGGACCGGGGTCCAGCGGACATATGCGTCGTACACCCTGCGTTGGGGCGGTGTCGTCATCCTGCTCTTCGTGATCTACCACCTACTGCACCTGACCTGGAACATCATCCACCCGGGCGGGGCGGCCGCCGAACCTTACGGGCGTGTGGTGAACGGTTTCCAGATCTGGTCGGTGGTCCTGGCGTACACAATCGCGGTAATTGCGGTTGGCTTCCATGTCCGGCACGGTATCTGGAGCGCCCTGACAACACTCGGAGCCAACACCTCGAGCCTTGCCCGACAGCGCCTGAACGTCCTTGCGTACGCGGTCGCCGGGGTGCTTGCGGTTGGCTTCCTGCTACCTCCCCTTGCCATTTTGTTCGGGTTCGTGGGCTGATGGCGATTGCATTCCGAGCTAGATGAGGTGCACGTGGCCAACTCCGAAATGCTTGACTCGCTCGATGCCAACTCGTTCTATATCGAGGGCGCTGATATCGCTGACACAAAGGCGCCTAACGTGCCCATCGAGAGGCGCTGGGAGGAGCGCCGCTTCAGCGCCAGGCTGGTCAATCCGGCCAACCGTCGCAAGCTGAATGTGATCATCGTCGGCTCCGGACTGGCCGGATCCTCAGCAGCAGCAACCCTTGGCGAGGCGGGCTACAACGTCGCCTGCTTCTGCTACCAGGATTCGCCGCGGCGCGCACACTCCATCGCTGCCCAGGGCGGCATCAACGCCGCTAAGAACTATCGCAACGACGGGGACTCGGTCTATCGGCTGTTTTACGACACCGTCAAAGGCGGAGACTTCCGGGCCCGGGAATCCAATGTTTACCGGCTCGCAGAGGTCAGCGTTCAGATCATCGACCAGTGCGTCGCCCAAGGGGTGCCGTTCGCGCGCGAGTACGGCGGCCTGCTCGACAACCGCTCGTTCGGGGGCGTACAAGTCTCGCGGACCTTCTACGCTCGCGGCCAGACCGGCCAGCAGCTGCTGATCGGGGCTTACCAGGCACTGGAACGCCAGATCGCCGCCGGCACAGTCGCCATGCACACCCGACACGAGATGCTCGAACTGATCGTTGTCGACGGCAGGGCCCGCGGTGTGGTTATTCGCGACATGGTGACCGGCGGGATCGAGACTCACTTCGCAGACGCTGTGGTCCTCGCGACCGGCGGCTACGGCAATGTCTTCTATCTGTCGACCAACGCCGTTGGCTGCAACGTGACAGCCACTTGGCGGGCCCATCGCAAAGGCGCGTACTTCGCGAACCCCTGCTTCACCCAGATCCATCCGACATGCATTCCGGTGAGCGGCGAACACCAGTCCAAGTTGACTTTGATGAGTGAATCGCTGCGCAACGACGGCCGGATCTGGGTGCCCAAGAGCGGGGAGGACAAGCGCGACCCTCGGCAGATCCCAGAGGAGGAGCGCGACTACTACCTGGAGCGCATCTATCCGTCCTTTGGCAACCTGGTGCCGCGTGATATCGCATCCCGTGCTGCGAAGAACGTCTGCGACGAAGGCCGCGGCGTTGGGCCCGGCGGACTCGGGGTCTACCTTGACTTCGCTGACGCGAAAGCCCGGCTCGGTCGGTCGGCCGTGGAGGCCAAGTACGGCAACCTCTTCAACATGTATGGCCAGATCACGGGCGAGGACCCGTATGAGACCCCGATGCGGATCTACCCAGCCGTGCACTACACGATGGGCGGGCTCTGGGTCGACTACGACCTGGAGGCCAGTATTCCCGGACTCTTTGTCACCGGTGAAGCCAACTTCTCCGACCACGGGGCAAACCGGCTCGGCGCGAGCGCCTTGATGCAAGGGCTGGCCGACGGCTACTTCGTTCTTCCGAACACGATTAACGACTACCTCGCGGACGGGCCGTTTTCCAAAGTCGACGCATCCCATCCAGCGGCGGTCGAGGCAGTTGCAGCGGTGCGCGCCAGGATCGACAAGCTGCTGTCAGTGAACGGTAGCCGAAGCGTGGATTCCTTCCACAAGGAGCTCGGGCGCGTCATGTGGGACTACTGCGGGATGGAGCGGAGCGAAGAGGG
>JBKOZG010000279.1:0-6071 GCA_046725775.1 Actinomycetota bacterium
GCCAGCTGCAACATCCGGCACTCCCGAGCCATCAACTCGGCGTGATTCTGCTCGATCAGCCCAGCCAACCGCGCAGTGCCAACCGCCGGCAGCCCCACCCCCGAATCGAACATACGTTCACCCTAGATGAGCCGACTGACACTTTGTGCCTCACGGCGACACGCCGCGGCAGAGTCGACCGGCAGCCGCCAACGATCGCGCCAATCAAGATCAACAGCAACTGCCGCTGCTAGCATCACCTATCGTGCAAGCAGCAGCGAGCGACGAGGAGCTTGTCGCTCGGCAGTCGGCGTTGCAGGTAGGCGGCGCGCTCCTTGACGAGCTTGAGCAATCGGAAATCTTCAGCGACATCGGACCGCTCGAGGTGACGGGTAGCTATATCTCCAATCTGATGTGCTGGCGTGATCTTGATGTGAGTCTGCTGGTCGGAGCGGATTACAGTCCAAGAGATGTGCTGCACTTGATCTCGCGGGTCATGGAGCTTGCGGGAGTGGTCGGGTTCGACTATCGGGACGAACGGGCTGAGCGCAGCTCCACCGGACTCGCCAAAGAAGAGCGATATCACGTCCCGATCCTGCTTGACCGTGGCACCGGCCTGTGGCGCCTCGACCTGACGCTCTGGCTTCATGATCTTCATGAAAACGTCACTGCGTGGCATCGGGCGTTGCGTAGCAAGATCACCGATGAGCAGCGGGCGGCCGTGCTGCGTATCAAGGACGTGTGGTTTCGGCTGCCGAGCTACCCCGATCAGATCGGCGGGTTCGAGATCTACACCGCTGTGATCGATGACAGCGCCACAGGAGTTCCGCAGCTGGCTCGTCGACCGCGAATTGCTCGACGTATAGCTGTGTGACCGAGTCAGGGGCTGAGCGCCAGCTTCAGGTCGCCGGCCTTGCCAAGGATGTGTCGCAGCGTGAACATCAGCCCAGGCTCGGTGCGGCGTCGGAGTGTGGCCGTCCGAATCAGGTCGGCCATGTCGTTGCTGTAACCCAAAACCCGGTATCGATCGCGGTGGAAGGCGACGAGGCCCTCGATCTGACTCTTCAGCTGGTCGTTACGGCCGCACACCACGACGGCTTGGAAGTCGTTGTGCATCCGCAACGTTTGCTGCACGATCGTCTGCGTGTAGGCGCCGCCGGCCGCGCCCGGCCTAGATCAGCAGGATTGGCCGATCCGGCCGCAAGTCGTAGCGCCGGAGAACTGCTTCCCGGTCGACCGCATCGCCCAGACCGGGTCGGACCGGTATCCCAGTCGAGTCATGATCAGACGCTAGGTGACGCGGATACGCCAGAAACCGCCATGCCTCGTACCGGTGCACCCTCTTTCGCGAGTAGCCCATCGCGGGCCAATCTGGTCTTGTGAAGTGAGGACGCCGCGCATTACTGCACTTGGCTTTCAACCGAAATAGGCAACCCAGAAAGGCGCAGGTCCGTTATGTCACGAATATCGGCTTTCGTAAGTCGGCATCGGTTGGCGACGTTCTTCATCCTGGCCTATGCGTTGTCTTGGTGGGCGTGGATTCTGTACGCACTTGGGGCTTTTCCGAATCCGATCGCCAGCTTCGGACCGTTCCTTGCTGCGATCGTCGTGCTGGCCCTGACAGAGGGCAAGGCTGGGCTCCTCGGCCTCCTCCGGAGGATGGTTCGCTGGCGTGTTTCGCCGGGATGGTACGTGGTGGCGCTGTTGCTACCCGCTGTGCTTGCCGCAGCCGCAACGGTGCTCAATGTCATGCTCGGTGCCGAACGTCCATCCGCGGTCGAACTCAGCGGTTGGACCGGGCTCTTCGCGACCTTTGCAATCCTCCTGCTCATTCCGGGGTTCGGCGGGGCATGGGAGGAGCCGGGTTGGAGAGGCTACGCCCTGCCAAGGTTGCAAAGCGGCCGATCTGCACTGGTGGCCAGCCTCATCTTGGGGGCTTTGATCGCAGGCTGGCATTTGCCTCTCATGGTTGCCGGTCAGGTCGCCTACTCCGACATCGTGTTGATTTTCGCGGGAACGATTGTCTTCAACTGGGTCTTCAACAACGCCCGCGGCAGCGTGTTGATCATCATGGTGATGCACGCAGCCAACAACACTATCTCGGGCAGCTTCTTCTCTCCGATGTTCACTGGAGCTGACTCAGTGCGCCAGTCATGGATGCTGGCCCTGGTCTGGACGGTCGTGGCGATCTTGGTGATCGTCATCTCCGGTCCGGAGCACCTCTCGCGCAAGTACCACAAGCAGGAAGAAGCACTTCCCGACTCGGAACCAGTTCCAAACAGGCAAGGAGTGTGATCATGTCGCCGAAAGTCAAATGGGGCGGAATAGCAGGGCTGGCGGCCGCAGCGCTCTTGATCGTGTCCGCCATTCTCAACCAGATGAGTCCCGGTTCTGCCGCCAGCAACCTCTACCTCGACGTCGTCGTGCTCGCTGCCTACATTGCAGTGATCATTGCCGTGCTGGGCATTCATGCGTTGCACAGCGGAAGGCCTCGGTACGGCCGATTGGGGACCACGGGAGCGGTGCTGACCATCGCCGGGTACGCAATCGTCGCTGTTATGACAGTGATCAGCATGGTTCAGGGTCAACGATCATTGCTCCCGATTCGCCTTACCGGCGCAGGCCTGGTGCTTGTCGGCTCCGCACTCCTCGGTGTGATCATTATCCGTGCCCGGTTGCTGCCCTGGTGGTGCGGCGTACTGCTCATCGTGACTTTTCCGCTAGGACATTTCGCGAACGCGCTCTTCAGTTCCGCCGAGAATCTGCTAATGGCTTTGCTTTGGGGCTCCGTGGGCGTTGCGCTGCTGATCCGGCGCCAGGAGGTCGACCAACGCATCCTGACGCAGCCCGCAAGGACCGGTTGACCCTGGAGGGTTTGTGCGGAAACATCCGCTGATCGCCTTCTTCGTTCTGGCGTACCTCCTCACCTGGTGGATTTATCCACTTCTGAGGTTCTCTCCGCTGCTTGGCATTCCTGGCCTCTTCGGCCCGGCGCTCGCCGCGATCATCATGGCCGCGGGGACCGGCGGCAAGTCGGGTGTGAAGCAGCTGCTGAGCCGGGTCGTCCTCTGGCGTGTCGGGGTGCGTTGGTACGTGATCGCACTCGGACTGCCGACAGTTCTCTCCCTTGCCGCCGCTGGTATGTATTACCTCTTCGACGGATCGCGGCCCCTCCAGATCGGCGCGGTGTCGGCCCTCGATTTCGTCATCTTCGTCCTGGTGGTAGGTGAGGAACTGGGCTGGAGGGGCTACGCGTTGCCGCTGCTGCTCGAGAAGCGATCCGCAGTCACGGCCAGCCTGATCTTGGGTGTGCTGTGGGGCCTATGGCATCTGCCGACCTTCATGGTGCCGGGCACTCCACAGTACGGATTGCCTCTGCCGGCGTTCGTGCTGCTTACCATCGCGTACTCGATCTTGATGACCTGGGTCTACCTCCACACAAAAGGCAGCGTGCTCATCGCCACGCTGTTCCACGGCGCCATTAATCTCTCACAGGGTCTCTTCCTCGGTGGCATCGACGGAGCCACCAGGTACTGGCTGTTGAGCAGCGTGTACGGTGCCGCGGCGCTCGTCGTCGCGATCTTCGCGCTCAGGTCGAAATCTCTGCAAGTATCAGCGCGCGACGGCGAAGTGCCGATCCAAGCCAACGACGTATGAGGTCACTACTTCTTGATCAACTTCCCAGACCCGCTGATCTCCTGCTTGACCTGTGGATTCCCGCTATAGGTCACAGATCCACTGCCACTGATCGCCACGTCTAGCATGTCGGTCGCCAAAACGCTCGCGTCGCCGCTTCCTGAGATACGTGCCTTGACTGTCTTGCTTGTCAATCCCTCGGCCTGGTATCGGCCGGATCCGGAGATCTCCAGATCTTGATCATTGGCCGCACCGTTCAGGGTGATCGTTCCCGAGCCGCTGATCTTGGTGGTAAGTTCAGTCGTCGCAAGCTTTGGAGCGTTAATGGTTCCGGATCCAGACACCATGAGGCCGTTGAGTTCCTTGACGGTGAGGGAGTAAGTGATCGGCTTGGTGGCGACAATTGTGGTGTTGGGTTTTGTCCCGAGAACAAGTGTGTCGCCGGAGACATCGCTGGTGAGCAGGGGCAGAAGGTTGTCCTCTGCCGAGATGGTCAGCGACTCGGTCCCCGTTTGCTCGATGGTGAGGTCTCCCTGCCCGGCGAGCTCCACCTTCGTGAAGCCGGCCACTTCCCGCTGTGCGGTGGCTAGCTGGCCAGATCCCCTGGTCGTCGAGCACGCCGCCAGCAAAAGCAGCGCAATACCTAAAACCAGAGCAACCCGTGATCGCATCAGATCTCCCATCGGGCGGAGCTTGCCTAGCCCCACCAGTTCGAGGGCAGGTCTGCCACGTTGATTCGGCGACGGGTGACGAGTTGTGGCGGCCCGCCAGCCTTTTCCGTGAAGGCCACGCGACCGAAGTGATTCGTCTTGAGCAGCGCGCGGCATTCACTCTTCGCCAGGTCTTCCATCAGGCTGTCCACCATCGGCCCTCCGATCCTTTGCAGAAAATGATGCCGTACCCGCCGCTACGGAAAGCGTCGCATTCCACACCGAGTCAGTCATGACGGTGGCCCGCGTGGTGGTTGTCGGGGCCCGATTCGGTCTTCTCCTGCGACCGGCTCATAGCCTCGGCGTCGTCGACCACGACGAACTGGCCCATCAGCCCCTCGTCCTCGTGCAGCAGCAGATGGCAGTGGTACATGTACGGGGCGGTGTCGTCTGCGTAATCCTCAAACCGCATGATCAGCCGGTAATTCCGTTGTGGCTCGAGGTACACCGTGTCCTTACGGCCCGCAAGCTCCGGCGGTGGTGGTGATCCGTCGATCGTCAGCACCTCGAACTGCACGTCGTGTATGTGAAAGTTGTGCGGATACGGGTTCCGGTTGGTGACCTCCCAGATCTCAGTCGTCTCGACCTCAACTACGTCGTCGATCCGGTCCATCTCCATACGCCGGCCGTTGATCTCCCGGCCCTGCAGCTCGAAGCGTCGGGTAACCGTCGCGATGGCCGGGTCGATGCGCCGCTCATCGGTGAGGCGGTCGGGTACCTGCCGGGATAGGCCGAGTTTCTCGGCGGCTCGGAGTTCGAGCACGTCGAAGCTGTCGTTGCCGCCGAAGGCGAAGGGGGCAGCCACTTGCCCGAGGTCAGGTGGGAAGGAGCGGAGCATCGTCGTCATGCCAGGGGACATCTCGATCACGATCTCGGCCCGTTCACCGGGAGAGAGCCGGACCCGGTCGGTCTCGTGGGGGGTGGCCAGGAACCCACCGTCGGTGGCGACGAGCTGGAAGCTGCGGCGGTCATCGAGGCCGAAGTCGTACGTGCGCGCGGTCGAGCCGTTAAGCAAGCGCAGTCGGACGCGCTCGGTGGTGACGTTCTGGTACGGGCCGATGGTGCCGTTTACCAGGATTGTCGAACCGAGCAAGCCGATCTCGTTGCCGTCGTCTTCCATGACTAGCTGACCGTCGGGGCCGATGTCCTTGTCCTGGACGATGACGGGGATGTCATCGACGCCGTACTCGCTGGGCAGGTCAGCAGCCTTGGTACTGGCCTCATCGATGATGAACAACCCGGCTAGGCCTCTGTAGAGGTGCTCCTCGCTGGTGCCGTGGGGGTGCGGGTGATACCACAGGGTCGCGGGGGGTTGGTCGATCTTCCAGGTCGGACGCCAGGTACTTCCGGGCGCGATGGGCTGGTGTGGGCCGCCGTCCATCGCAGCCGGGAGATGCATCCCGTGCCAGTGGACGGTGGTCAGCTCAGGCAGTGCGTTGGTGATCTCCACGGCGACCTTCTCGCCGCGGGTCGTGCGCAAGGTTGGACCGAGGTAGGCGCCGTTGAAGCCCCACGTCGAGGTGCGAGCCTCATCGAGGATTCCGATGGTCCCTTCCTGCGCCGAGAGCCGGAACAGGCGCGTGCCGTCCTTCTCCATGTGGGACTCGGCCAGCGGAGGGACGACGAGCGGCTGGTCGAACTCAGCCGGCACCGTGACGGGAGAGGTCGATATGCCGCAGCCCGCTAGCAGGACAGTCGCGGCCGCTACGAGCAGGGTACGAAGGCGAGTCATCGTCGGCTCACCAC
>JBKOZG010000063.1:0-5267 GCA_046725775.1 Actinomycetota bacterium
TCTACGGATCGTTCGGAGTCACCGAACCGGACGCAGGGACGGACGTCCGGGCCATCTCGACCGTGGCCACCCGCGACCGTGACGGCTGGATCCTCAACGGCGGCAAGAAATGGATCGGCCTCGCCCCCTACGCCGCGTTCAGCGTGGTGCTGGCCAAACTCGATCATGACGGCCGCGACGCTGAGACCGTCGCCTTGGTCATCGACCTGGAATCAGACGGCATAACTCGTAGCGGACCTCTTGACCTCATGAGCTTTCGGGGCATGCCCCTGGGAGAGCTGACCTTCAACGACGTCAAGGTGCCTGCTGGCTCGGCGCTCAATGTCGCGGGGTTCAAAGGAATGATGGAAGGTATCAACCTGGCTCGGGTGGACGCCGCCAGCTACGGCTGCGGCTTCATCAAGGCCGCCATCCGGGAGTGCTCGGTCCACGCCAATACCCGGACCGCGTTCGGTCAACCTTTGAGCAACATGCAAGTTATCCAGTCCAAAATCGGGTTGATGGCCACCGACTATGAAGCCGCCCGCCTACTTACCTTGGCCGCCAGCGACAGCTTCGCCGTCGGCCGTGGCGGTGACCCGATCCTGCTGTCCAAGGCAAAGCTATTCAGTACCGACGCGGCCATGCGGCACGCCGTCGAAGCGGTCCAAATCTTCGGTGCCATGGGCGTCTACCACGGCAGCCGCGTGCAACGACTGTTTCGAGACAGCAAGGCCCTCCAAATCTTCGATGGGACGAGCGAAATCCACACCCTGATGATTGGACGCGACGCGCTCAACGCCCATCGTTGATTCCGTCAAACCTGGCGAGAGCGTTTAGCGCAAGACGGCGGCATTCGATGCGACCCTGCCTCTTCCCGACATTTGCTCTCGCGCTGTGGATGGTCGGCTCGAACTCGAGAGGCGACTCAACCGCGCTTCCCAGACCCGGTGTAGACGGGCCGGCGTGCCGACGACGACGGTGCATGCCCCCGCAAGGCCTGCCCATTTCTGCTCGTTGCCCTAGATGTCCACCCGCGGGTGGCCACGCAGCTACTGCGCGACAGCCAGATCGCAATGACGGTGGTTGCACGATAGTTAGCAGGTGTCTCGGGACATAGTCGCCACCTTCCTTAGCTCGGAGGTGCGCCATGTCGATGGCCCGGCTCGTGATCACCGCCGTCACCGTGGAGGGCCGCTCGAAGAGTGAGGTGGGCCCCGGACTACGGAGTTTCCCGGGTTTGGGTGCAGAAGCTGGTGCGCCGTTACCAGCGGG
This sequence comes from Actinomycetota bacterium, assembly GCA_046725775.1. Taxonomy (GTDB): domain Bacteria; phylum Actinomycetota; class Actinomycetes; order Propionibacteriales; family Propionibacteriaceae; genus Microlunatus. The sequence continues at coordinate 1,255 of JBKOZG010000063.1, forward strand.
AGGGCCCGGCCGCGTTCGAACCCCGATCGCGGCGACCGCACAGCAATCCGCGGGCGGTCGATCTGGAGGTGGAGGACCAGATCGTCCGGCTGCGCAAGATGCTAACCAAGAGGAGTGTGAACGCTGGCACGGAGACGATCGCCGCTCATCTGCAGATGGCCGGGGTGTCGCCGGTGCCGGCGGTCTCGACGATCTGGCGGATCTTGTCGCTGCGGGCGAGTGTGGGGTCTTGAGCGTGTGCAGGGTCGCCTATGTCTGCCACTGTGCGGGTGGTTGGCCGACAGTTTTGCCGACAGTGAACAGGCGTCACAGCATGCTCACGGACGTTGGCCGCATTGTCGCCGTTCCGAAAGCGGTGCCGAGGACCAGGGGACTGTCTCGCCACTGGTCACCACCGGTTGGTGGGACCCGACCTAATTCGTCGTACGCCTATCAGTGCCTCGCAGCGCCGGCTGGTGTCTCCGGCTTAGAGCTTGTCGCGGGCGTGTCCGTCGCGGTGTCGGCCGAAATCTTGGTTATCGGTGGACCGGGTCCGTGCCATGTCGAGCAGGATCAGCACAAGATTTGCACCGGCATTGCTCCGAAGATCGCGGTGACCCGTCCTATCAGTCGTACGCCACATCCCCGGCGGCGAAGTCATCGAAGGGACCAACCCATGACCACTGAGTTCTACGACTGAGGAAGGCTACGTGTTGCTAGCTTTCGGCAGGCGCGGGCGCCTGCCTGGGGCTGCGCGGGTGCCTTCCTGGGGCTGCGCTGCGCGGTCGCTGATCGCGCGGCTTCAGGTCTGCGACTCTGGACTCGTCGTCACCGTTGGTGTCCTCTTCTGGTTCCCCCTCGGCGTCGGCGTCCTCGGCCGGTTCATTGTCTCCGTCTTGCCGCGCGTCGGACTCTTGGGACTCCTGTTCGTCCGCTTCTGCGACGTCGGACTCTTGGGACTCCTGTTCGTCCGCTTCTGGGCTGAGGGCCAGCTGAGCGGTGCGTATGAGTAGCTCTCGGCCACTCTTGGTGGTGGCGAGGAGCACGACTGCGGCGCCTCCCACGACCACGCCCGCGCTGGCGAGGTAGGCCTCGGGTGGTGACGATTTGACTCTTTTGATGCCTTTCTTGACCCTTCTCTTGACGCGCTTCTTGACTCGCATCCTGGACTCCTTAACCGTAGGGTTAGCCAAGCCTGGCAGCCGGGCTCCGAAGCTCTTGAACTCAGAAGGACATCGACACCACCAGTGCCGGCTATGTCTGGTGCTGCCGCTCACCTCCATACCCTTCCGTTTCACGATCAGGCGACAGATTCGATTGATCACGAACACAAATGGGGAGACTGACCTAGAAAGAAGGGCGTACCGGCTGGACTGACCTGATGAACCAAGATCAACTAGGACTGCTCGACTAGGAACCCTCCAGCAGCTCCGTTGGCTGGTCGTTCTCGGTCAGGTCAAGTCGGTTCACGACCTCGGCGAGACGCAGGTAGGTGTCGACACTGGCAATGACGATGCATGCGTCTATGGTCAGCAGTTCGATGCCCACAAGGGAGACGCGGACGTAGATATCGATTACGAGGCGCCCTTGTCCAAGATGGTGTCGATGACCTCAGCGAGGCTGCTGGGCGAGGGGCGGTCGAGATATCGGTGGCAGAGCGAGCCACGACGGGTCATGAATCAACCCCCGGGAGTTCGTTGACGGGTCCCTGGCTTCTCAGGCCCATCGAGCCTCGACCGGGTGCCACGGCGCGCCGACCGAGGTCTTTGAGTTGGTGTACCCCGTCCCGGCCCTGCTCCTCAGACAGACGCAGCAGGCGGGCGAAGTCCTCGGTGCAGCGGCTGGCGCGGTCGACCTTGGTGAAGATCAGCGCCTCTGACTCACCAGCCTCCAGCAGCGCAAGCGCCGCCTTGAGCCGCTTTTCGCGACTCTGGCGGCACGGCACCGGATACTCCCTCATCGGCGAGCCAGGTCAGATCCCAGCCATTGCTCTCGGCGACTCGCAACGGCGCGGCGCTGGACCTCGATGCTCACGCCGTTGCTGGCCTGCTCGGCTGTCGAGCAGCGGCCGTATCCAAGTCACACTCATGATCGACTCCCGAAGTGAACCAATGTCTAGTAACCATTCGACCGGTTGACTAACTAACTTGCGGAGGACAGTCGCCCATAAGATCTCCTGCAGTTTCGTAATCTGACGAAGGAATCTGCGGCGCTTGATCCCACGTCGTCCCGGCCCCCTGTGGAGCTGGATCCGGCCTGCATGTTAGAAGGACGAAGGCACGGTCCCGCTCGATAATTTCAAGACCTTCACCGACCGCAGAACTACGTGACCTACCGACCTACTAGCCGACCGCAGAACTACGTGACCTACCGACCTACTAATGGCCTGGTGCACGCCGCGTGCGCGTGCGCGCCGCGTGCGTATTGGGGTGCGTATTGGGGTATCCAGGCAGAAACAGCCACGCGGCCGAAACTCGCCAGCTCGATTGGTGGGAAAGAACGATGAAGGGATCCCCGAGGAGGAGGCTGGCGAGGCCAAAAAGAGGCCAGCACGATGAAGGGATGATCATGTCAAACGTCGAAGATCCCACCGGCCCGGTTCCCGCCGGCGACCCGGGGAACCAGACAGTCGCCGAGTTGATCAAGCAGGTGTCGGAGGAGTCCAGCCGGCTGTTGCGCGGCGAACTCAAGTTGGCGCAGGCCGAGATGACCGCGAAGGCCAAGACGGCCGGGGTTGGCGTCGGGGCCTTCGGGGCGGCCGCCGTGCTGGGCTGGTTCGCACTGGGCTGTTTCCTGGCCACCGCTATCTTGGCGTTGGCTCTGGTGCTGCCGGCCTGGCTGGCCGCGCTGATCGTCGCCGTCGTGGTTGCCATCGCGGCCGGAATCGCGGCGCTGGTGGGCAAAAGGAAGGTGGCTGCGGCCGGTCCGCCGGTGCCGACCGACACGGTGGAAAGTGTCAAGAAGGATGTCGAGGAGATCAAGGAGAGTGCCCGCCGATGAGTTCCACCACCCCCGCAGAGCCCCACGACCTGCCGCCGGACGCCACGCAGGAAGAGATCGAGGCTGACATTGAGGCGTCCCGTGAGCGGCTGGCCTCCTCGGTTGACGCCCTGACCGCCAAGCTGGACGTCAAGGCGCAGGCCAAGCAGAAGGCCCGGGACGCCTCAGCGCAGGCCAAGCAGAAGGCCCAGGCGACCTCAGCGCAGGCCAAGAAGAAGGCCCAGGAGACATCGGAGCGCGTTGGGGCCGGGGCTCAGCTGGCCTACGACCGGGTGCGCACCACCTCGCCAGCGGTGTTGGGCGCGATAGCCGCCGGTGTTGTCGGGCTGGTGGTACTGCTCGTCATCTTCGTCGTGCTGCGGCGGCGCTCCTCTCACCAAAGCTGAGTGCTGCGGGCCACCTCGGCACCTTCTTGACGTTGGTGGGCCGCTGCCATGGCGAGGTGTGGTCGCAGAAGAAGATCTGCACGCCGGCGTCGATCGTTGGCACGTGAAGGGTTACCGTTCTTGAAGCGGCCTTCAACTCCTCTCGGTCGCGTGGCACGTTGATCAGAAACCTCTGGCCTGACGCTGCGTTGATCTTGGTATCGACCTCGTGCCGCTGAGTCTCCAGCTTGTGCTCGGTCTTGAGGTAGGTGTCACGATCGATCAGCCGCTCGACTCGATATTCGTCCTCGTTGACGCCGAGTGACTCCTTGATCTCCTCCAGCCGACGCAGGGCCTTATGGGTCAGCGGCAGCCTTACCTTGATCAGCAAGCGCATGAGCCAACGCCGGCACCAACAGGCCGTTGATCGTGCCACCGATACCCCGCACGACTAGGGCGACCAGTGACTCCAAGTAGCGTGCCATCACTGATTTCACGACGTACTCCTCCGGAGGCTTAGCGATGATGCGCAGCTTGCCCTTGCGGCAGCCATCTGGACCCGGAATCGGCACCGGTGCATTACACACGTACGACCGCTTCCGCGGCCGGTTGGCCGAGCAACCAGCGGGTGCCCGCATCGGAAGCATCGCAGGATCCCGCCGCTAAGCA
>JBKOZG010000359.1:0-9061 GCA_046725775.1 Actinomycetota bacterium
AGACCCAGCGATGTTGCGTTCACGACAAGGGTGGCGGACTCCGGCACAGTGAGTTCCCCCTGCCACTCGACCGCCGTGCAGGCGGTGGACGTCTCAGCGGTCACCAGGGCTGCAATTTCGGCTGCCTTGGCGTGGTTGCGATTGGCCACCCACAGCTCAGTGGCGCCAGCGAGTGCCAGCTCGACAGCTATCGCGCGCGCTGCACCTCCCGCGCCAAGAATGAGAACTCGCTGTCCCGCCGGTTCGGCAATAGCGCGCAACGATGCGAGGAAACCTTGCCCGTCGGTGTTCTCCCCGATCCATCGGTTGTCGCGGCGTATCGCACAATTCACAGCGCCGATGAGACGGGCCGACTCGGCAAGCTCGTCAAGCAGTTCGATCACCGCGACCTTGTGTGGTAGCGAGCAGTTGAAGCCGATCCAGCCCATGGCCGTTGCGCCGCGCACCGCATCAGCTAGGCCGTCGGCAGCCACCTCGCAGTTCACATAGCGGGCGTCGATGCCGTGGTGCGCGTACGCAGCCTCCATCATGGCGACGGTCGGGTTACCGGCCGCTGGTGTCGAGAATGATCCTGTCAAGGCGGGGAGCAGAGACATGTGGGCAGCGTAGTGGAAGCTCAGAGCAGCCAACTCACGGCCGAGCCGAGCGCCTCGCCCGCTTTCGCTCGCACCCGTCGCAGCTCCGCGGCGCGGCGCTCCGCCTCGAAGGAGGTGATGCTTGCTCCGTCGTCGACCAAAGCGGCGTCGCAGGCCGCGAGCAGCCGAGCCGCTCGCTCAGCGGTCGCTTGCTGGCGTCTGCTATAGCCAGGAGCGAGCATCACCCCACTTGCGAGCGCCGGTCGAGCGCCCGCCGCGACATCGAGCCGCGACAGCGTGGCGGCCGCCTCAATGACGACCTCATTCAATGCCCGCTCGGCCTCATAGGGACTACTCGGAGCGAGCGGTTGTTCCGCGGCGAAGATTCGCCATTGGATGGCGTGGCCGACCCTGATCGGCACCAGCCCGACGCCAGCTGTACTTGCTACGACGGCTTCGCCTTGGTCCAGCGCGGCGAGGTTGAAAGGAGCGGGACCACGGAGTGGGGCAAGAGATCCTGGCAAGGGGAGCGCGAGGAACCATCCCTCTAGCTCCGCGGCGAGCAGTGCCGCCAAGGCGGCATCGAGTGTTGATGCTTGCAGTGGATCGAGACCCAGAGCACCGTCCGGGTCAACGACATGATGGGCGACGTCGCGTCCGACAATCGCTCGGTCGGCCTGCTCAATGGACTGTTGGCCCCTGATCATCGAGTTCAGGTTCGCGGACAGGCGCACGGAGGGCAGCGAATCCATCGCCCCACGTTACGTGTGCCAAGGCTGCCTCCGCTGGCTGCCGTCGAACTGTAGGTTGAACCCATGGCAGCTGTCGTGGATCTGGCTGGCGTGAGCATCGTTCGGAACGGCTCCACCTTGATCAGCGACATCACCTGGGAGGTAGACGAATCCGACCGATGGGTCGTGATTGGGCCGAACGGTGCGGGCAAGACGACATTGCTGCAGGTGATCTCAGCGCAGATCCATCCCTCCAGCGGAGTGGCCGGGCTCCTTGGTGAGGTGCTCGGAACCGTCGACGTGTTCGAGCTGCGGCCCCGCATCGGGCTGACGTCTGCTGCGTTGGCAGAGCGCATCCCGAGGGGAGAGCGGGTCCATGACGTCGTCGTCTCCGCCTCGTACGCGGTGCTCGGTCGCTGGCGGGAGCAGTACGACGATCTGGATCACGAACGAGCCGATGAGCTACTCGCTCAGCTGCGCATCGACCGCCTCGCCGATCGCACCTTCGGCACTCTCAGCGAGGGCGAACGGAAGCGGGTGCAGATCGCTCGCGCACTGATGACCGATCCTGAGTTGTTGCTCCTCGACGAGCCAGCCGCAGGTCTGGATCTGGCTGGCCGCGAGACCCTGGTCAACACCCTCGGAGAGCTCGCACAAGATCAATATGCACCCGCCACGGTGCTGGTTACCCATCACGTCGAGGAGATTCCGGCCGGAATCACACACGCCATGCTGCTCAAGGGCGGAAGCATCGTGGCTGCCGGTCCGCTCCAGGACACTCTGACAGCCGAGAACCTCACAAAGACCTTCGATGTCGAGCTCAGTCTGGCCGAGGCCGACGGTCGATGGTCCGCTCGGGCGGTTTAGCTGGACTGGCACCATTGAAGAACTAAGTGACTGCGTCTGGAGACAACGATGGAGGTGAACTTGACCGACTGGCTGGGTGAGAACTCCTGGGCGATCTGGCTGAGTCTCGCCTTCCTCCTCGGCATCGCCGAGATCATGTCGCTCGACCTGGTTCTGATCATGCTTGCCGTAGGTGCACTCGCTGGCGCCGTGGTTGCGTTGCTGGCGCCATCGCTGTGGTGGCTACAAATCCTGGCAGCGACTGCCGTCAGCATAAGCATGCTATTGCTGCTCAGACCGACGTTGCTCGCCAAGGTGCGCAACATGCCCGGCTATCGATCATCGGCGGCAAAGATGGTTGGCAGCAGCGGGGTCGCCGTTTCGCAGATCGACAGATCGGGCGGCGAGATCAAGGTGGACGGTCAGAGCTGGACGGCGCGTCCCTATTCCTCGGAGGTGGTGATCGAGCAAGGCACCGAGATCGAGGTCTATGAGATCGACGGAGTCATTGCTGTCGTCTATCCGAAGCACGGGCAACTCCCCTAGAGAGAAGGAAGATCGTGGAGCTCGCGTCCTTGATCGTCGTCTTGGCCATCGCGCTTGCGGTGATCTTCTTCATAGCCAACTCGGTCCGGGTGATTCGCCAACAGCGAGTCGGCGTGGTCGAGCGGCTCGGTAAGTTCAAGCGCACGTTGGACCCGGGGCCCCATCTAGTAGTGCCGCTATTTGACAAAGTCCGTTACAACATGGACATGCGGGAGAACGTGGTGCCGTTCCCGCCCCAAGGTGTGATCACCGAGGACAACCTGATGGTCAACATCGACTCGGTCATCTACTTCCAGATCATCGACCCGGTCCGTGCAGCATATGAGGCCCAGGACTACATCAAGGCGATCGAGCAGCTGACGATGACCACCCTGCGCAACATCATCGGTGGACTTGATCTTGAGGAGGCTCTGACCAGCCGCGAGGAGATCAACCAGCAGCTGCGCCTGGTCCTCGACGAGGCCACGGGCAAGTGGGGGATCAAGGTCAACCGCGTCGAGCTGCGTGCGATCGACCCCCCTGCCACCATCCGGGACGCAATGGAAAAGGGTGCTCGGGCAGAGCGGGACAAGCGGGCAGCGATCCTGCTCGCCGAGGGTCAACGGCAGTCGCAAATTCTGTCCGCCGGCGGTGAGAAGGAGTCCGCGATCCTGCGGGCACAGGGCGACCGCGAAGCTGCCGTACTTCGAGCCCAGGCCGACCGGCAGGCGAAGATGCTCCGCGCCGAGGGCGAGGCCCAGGCGATCACTACCGTCTTCAGCGCCATTCATGCAGGTCAGCCCGACCAGGCGCTGCTGGCTTACCAGTACATGCAGATGCTGCCGGCGATCGCTCGCGGCGACGCCAACAAGGTGTGGGTCGTGCCCAGCGAGTTGAACGACGCATTGAAGGGTCTCGGCAGCATGGTCGGCAAGGCCGCCTCTTCCGCCATTCCAGCCGCCACCCAGGGCGAGTTCACTCCACCGCCCAAGATCGACGTGCACCAAGAGGTTGAAAAGCAGAACGCCGAAGAGGAGGAAGCCTTGCGGCGCACGGTCGAGGAGGCAATCCAAGAGGCCCACGAGCTAGAGCGTCCGGCGCGCCCCGAGTTGTCCGCAGGATTCGGCGCGCCGCAGGATGAGTCCACCGCCTCCGCCACCCCGAACGGCCAGTCTGAGCAGGAGAGCCAGCCGAACTTGACGCAGTGACCTGGTTGGACCTCGTTGCGTTGCTCGGCGCCGGAGCGGCCGCAGGGTTGATCAACACTGTTGTTGGCTCGGGGACCTTGATCACGTTTCCCACCCTGCTGGCACTTGGCGTGCCACCAGTGACCGCCAACATCTCCAACACCGTTGGACTGGCGCCGGGCTCGCTTTCGGGCGCATGGGCTACCGGTGGTGAGCTCACCGGTGAACGCCGGCGAGTGCTCTGGCTCGGAACGGCATCCCTCCTGGGTGGCATCGCCGGCGCGGTGCTGCTGTTATGGCTGCCCTCGTCCGCCTTTGACACCATCGTGCCCGTCCTGATCGGCATTGGCTGCGTGCTGGTCATACTGCAACCCTTCATCTCCGCCAGACTCGCGGTCCGGCGCGCACGGCTCGGCCTGGATGGCGGCTCGGTGCATGGCCCGATTGCGTTGTGGCTGGCTGTAGCGCTCATCGGCGTCTACGGCGGATACTTCGGGGCTGCCCAGGGAGTCTTGTTGATCGCGATCTTGGGCATCGGGCTGGCCGAGCCCTTGCTCAAGATCAATGCGATCAAGAACGTGCTGGCCACGATTGCCAATGCGATCGCCAGTGTTGTGTTCATCCTCGTCAGCGAGGTGAATTGGCCGGCCGCAATCGCAATCGCCGTCGGATCGGTGCTCGGCGCTCAGGTTGGTGGCAGAGTCGGCCGCAGGCTGCCAGCGACGATCTATCGGGTGATCATCGTGGCTGTCGGTGTCGCGGCGATCGTTAACCTGGTGAGCTGAGCGCCAATGCCAAGACCTCGGCGTACGGCAGACTTGCCGCGGACCGCCCGGCCATGGCGATCTTGCTCCCGCGGATACCGCTGCCGACGACGATCATGTCCAGCCGGGCCACCGCCTCGTCAATCAGGATCGGCCAGCTGGCTGGCAGCCCGATGGGGGTAATGCCGCCGTACTCCATGCCCGTTTCCCGCACCGCGTCTTCCATTCCGGCAAAGGAGATCTTGCGTACCTCGAGCCGCTTTCGGATCACTCGATTGACATCGGCTCTATCAGTTGCCCGCACCAGGCACGCTGCCATCATGGACATGTCGGCGCGCCGGCCGGCGACCACGACACAGTTGGCCGAAACCTCCAGCGGCACGTCGTACGCCGCGCAGAAGGCAGCCGTGTCAGCTTGGCTGGGGTCGATGGGCGCCACGAAGCAGTCCAGCCCAAGGTCCGCGATGGCGTCCCTGACGGGCGGAGCCAAGAGTCCGGAATGGTCAAGCGCAGGCTGCCAATCCAAGGTTCCGACGATGTGCATGAGAGGAGGATCATATGAGGCTCACTATCACTGATGCCTCAGACCCTCGGCTAGCCGACTACGTCAGCCTCCGGGATGCCTCCCTCCGCCGGGATCTGGAGTCCGACCATGGTCCCTTCATTGCCGAGGGGGCAAAAGTCATCCGTCGTGCCATCCACGCCGGATACCAGCCCCGGTCCTTCCTGCTGGCCGAGCGCTGGCTGGAGGACTTGTGCGACGTATTCTCTCGGTGGCCCGGGGCTCCTGTCTACGTCGTCACTGAGGATCTCGCGGAGCGGGTGACCGGGTTCCATGTGCATCGCGGCGCATTGGCTTCGCTGCACCGCGAGCAGAGGCACAGCCTCCAGGAACTCCTGTCCTTGCGGCGAGTCGTCGTCCTGGAAGACATTGTTGATCATACGAATGTCGGGGCGATCCTGAGGAACGCTGCTGGCCTGGGGTGGGACGGTGCTCTGCTGTCTCCGCGAGCGGCCGATCCGCTGTACCGCCGCTCGATCAAGGTCAGCATGGGAGCGGTTTTCTCGTTGCCCTGGGCGCGATTGGTTGACTGGCGCGACACGCCTCAGCTGTTGAGCGCCGCGGGCTTCCTGACCGTGGCGCTGAGCCTGGCGCCCGATGCCGTTGAACTCAGCCAACTTGCGGCGGGCATAACACCCCAGACCCGAGTTGCCGTACTGCTCGGCACCGAGGGCGCCGGACTCTCAACGCGCTGGTCGGATGGCGCAGCAGTGCGGGCTCGTATTCCCATGTCTGACGGTATCGATTCACTCAACGTGGCAGCCGCCGGCGCAATCGCCTGTTACGCCTTGTCGGCCCGAGGCCTGACTGGCCAGTCCTCGGGATAGAGGTCGGCTGCATCCTCATGCAACGCGAAGAGCTTTTTTCGAGCCCGCCCTGAGAGCCGGTCTCCGAACACGATCCCGTTCAGATGGTCGGTCTCGTGTTGCACGCAGCGGGCAAGCAGCCCGGTCCCCACCACTTCGACACTCTCGCCGTTCTGATCGAGGCCGCGGCAGATGGCACGGTCGGGCCGGGCCAACTCCATGTAAGCGCCCGGCAAGGACAGACAGCCCTCGTCGCTGGCGTGCAGCTTGCGCTCTTTGCCTTCCGGCAGGCAGACCTCGGCATTACACATCACACCGACATGCCTGACATGGTCCTCGTCGGGGCAGTCATAGACGAACACCGCCAGATCGGCCCCGACCTGGGTCGCCGCTAGTCCAACTCCCTCCGCCGCATACATCGTTGCGAACATGTTCCGCACCAGTTCCAGCAGTTCGTCGTCGAAGGCCGTCACCCGACGGGTCGCCCGGTGCATGATTGGGTTTCCCCAGCGGAGGATTGGGAGAATCGTTCCGCCGGTCCGCAACTCATCCACAGTGCTGATCTGAGAGGGCACGCCGGTGAGGGTACCGCGTGGCGGGCTTGGAATACCCACTCTGGTGTTTCAGAGTGGTCAAGTGGCCGAGAACGAGTTGCCGCCGCAGTTCGAGGCACTGCTGGACGGCTACCTGCGGCATCTGCGAGGCCAGCGAAACCTGGCTGAGCACACCGTCCGCGCGTATCGGACGGACCTGCTGAACCTGTTTGCCCACCTGGGCCGGCTCGGCATCGATTCATTGGACAGCGTCGACCTGAAGGCGCTGCGCAGTTGGCTGGCCAAGCAGCACAGCCTCGGCCACGCTCGCACGACTCTGCAACGCAGAGCGGCCGCAGTGCGAGTGTTCTTCGCTTGGGCCCGGGAGACCGGCCACGTGGCTACGGATCCATCGGCCAACCTTCGCTCGCCCAAGATCAGTCGCATACTGCCGCCCACACTGGAAGCCGCAACTGCAGCTCAGATGCTCGATGTGGCGGTTGCCGCCGTTGGAGACGCTGGGGGACCAGTCGCCACTCGTGACGCCGCCGTCTTGGAGATCCTGTACGCCACCGGAATCCGAGTATCCGAGTTATGCGGTCTTGACGTGGGTGATCTTGATCGGGAGCGCCGTGTGATCCGAGTCTTCGGCAAAGGGCGCAAGGAGCGAACAGTCCCACTCGGTGCGCCGGCCTTGCGCGCCGTGGAAGCCTGGCTCGGGAAGGCACGGCTCCAGCTGGCAACGGCCGCCTCGGGCCAAGCCATGTTCCTCGGGGAGCGCGGCAAGCGGATCGACCCTCGGGTGGTGCGCCGGATAGTTCATCGCTCCCTTCAGATGACGAAGGGTGCGCCCGACCTCGGCCCGCACGGGCTTCGGCACGCGATGGCGACCCACCTGCTCGAAGGCGGTGCCGACCTGCGCAGCGTGCAGGAGATACTTGGCCACGCTTCACTGGCCACCACGCAGATCTACACCCATGTGACGAACGAGCGGCTGCGTTCGGCCTTTGAACAGGCTCATCCCAGGGCGTGACAAGCTCTGTGAGCGCGCGGTCACAGCCAGCTCATCGGGTCACTGAGCCGTCCATTAAGCCACACCATCAGGTGTAGATGGCAGCCCGTCGAGAGACCGGTACTCCCGACTTCGCCAATCACCTGTCCACGGCTGACCCGCTGACCAGGCTGAACCAGAAAGCGTGCAGCGTGGTTGAACGCGGTCTCCACCCGAACTCCCTCTACGCTGCCGTGGCTGAGAAACAGCCGATTGCCGTACGCAGTGTTTGAGAACACTCGGGCAACCACGCCGGTGTACGGCGCGCGAATCGCTGTGCCGCAAGCGGCGGCGAAGTCAGTGCCGTCGTGCAGTTTCCAGATCTTGAGCAGTGGATGGAGCCGCATCCCAAACCCGGAACTCACAACAGCCGGCACGGGATGGATGAAACCGTGACTGCCGGGCCGTCCGGCCGGGCTCAGAACTGCGCTGGCCTGAGTCGCTGCGGCGGCCGCCAGCGCCCGAGCCTGAGCTGCCCGCCGCACTAGCTCACGCTGAGACTCACCGACCAGCCGCAGCCGGCCATCACGACCGCCGAGCAGGAGCAGCGGGTCGAGATACCTCTTGCCCTCCCGCAGTCCCCAGTGCAGGCACCTGCGACAATGGCCGCCCGTTCCGAGGACGCCGATCACCTGTCCTAGTGCCACCCGTTCACCGACGCGCAGAGGGGTGATCACGGGCTCATACGTGGTCCGGACCGCGCCGTGGTCAATGCTGACGACCGGTTTGCCGGCAATCGAGCCAGCGAATGCCACCGTGCCGCTCCCCGCGGCCAGGATGGTCTCACCAGGCTTGGCGACAAGATCGGCTCCGCGGTGCCCGGGGGCCCAGGCAAGTGCTGGCGGAGCGAACCCTCGCTGCACCACGGGTACACCGCGGAGAGGCCAGCCGGCAGGCGTGGGCAGCAAAGGGACGGCGACGGCAGAAGCCGGAATTGCGAGCAGGCCGAGGCAGCCCGCCACGAAGATCACCACCCGAAGGTGGCGACGGAGCACACGCATGGCGGCAGTCTCTGGACGCCGGCCAGAATCGTGCAGCCACTAGAAAGTCTGTGGACGAGGGTCGAAGGCACTGCGTGCCTGTGGACGGCTGCTGCAGTGGCTCCTCCCGGGCTGTCAGGTCAACGAAGTGCGTGGGCGCCAACCGTCGCATAGACTCACCGATGCAGATCTGCAATCAGGTCTGACTTCGCATGCTCGCGTACCGGCCTTCGGTCCGGGCGGCACTTTCGGTCTCGACCTGCCGATACACCAGGTTGTGTGCGTGTCGCGCGAGCATCAGGCAGCGCCGAAGGGTTCGGTGCTGAACAACCGTACGCCGGCGGGACGCATATGCCGGCAAGGAAGGAACGCGGCCATGGCCGTCGTCACCACACGACAGCTCTTGGAGAGCGGTGTCCACTTCGGACACCAGACCCGCCGTTGGAATCCGAAGATGAAGCGGTTCATCTTCACCGAACGCAACGGCATCTACATCATCGA
>JBKOZG010000102.1:0-2950 GCA_046725775.1 Actinomycetota bacterium
TCGGCCCAGTGCACATCATCGATGAGCAGCACCGCCCCGTCGGCGGACATGGCCCTTAACAGCAGAATCAGAGCCTCGGCGAGCACGGCGGCGGGATCGGCCATAGGAGCCAGCACATCGTGATCACTGACCCAGCCGGGCAGCACGCGTGCGAGGATCGGCCGCACCGCCGCTAGCTCTGTCTCCTGAGCAAATGGAGCCGACGCCCGGGCGAACGCCTCCACCAACGGTCGATAGGCTCCGCCGGATTCGACGGCGCGGCCCTTCAAGACGAGCACGCCGCGGCGTTCCGCCTCGCGTTGCGTCTCGATCAGCAGGCGGGTCTTTCCCACTCCGGCTTCGCCGGTGAGCAGCACAGCGTCGCCCTGACCGCGCCTAGCGGTCTCGATCGCGCCAGTGAGAAGCCCAAGCTCGGCGCGTCGAGCAACCAGCGGCAAGTCCGTGCTCACGGTTGCATTCTGATCCAGATCGCCTCCGAACCCCAACGTACTAAGGCCTGGCGAAGCACAGAGGGACCCGTGTTGGTACTCCGATAGATCCGTATCCACCACGGATACGCACCACCGTCGCGATCAGCACAGTTCATGTCATGGACTCAACCCCGAGGAAGAGAAGGAGTCGTGAGATGAACAGGTCCAGCAGCAAAGCGCACGAGGCGAATGCGCCTGGTTTGTGGAGGCGCGCGCGGCAACTGCTGCGTGCGTTTGCAGACGCTGGTCAGCAGTCCGCCACTGGCCTTCGGCTCTTCGTCGGACCGAATGGGGTTTTCGCATCGACAGAGGCGGCTCAGGTTGATCGGTCAGAGCCATACGCAGTCACTGTGCTCGCTTTTCCGAGGACGTCGGCGGTACCCGTGGATCGCCAATCGACGGTCACGCCTCCCCTCGAGGAGCCGATGGGGAGCCCGGTCGACACGTCGCTCGAGGCTCCGGTCTACAGCTAGCCGTCAGGATCTCATGATCAATCTGATCCGACAGTCGCCACCCATTCGCGTGGATTACTGGACTGTCGAGCCGCGGTTTCTGGCGTCGTCAGACTGAGCGCCCCCCAGGTTCGCAGAAGAGAGACGGTCGCATCGACCGGGATCCGTTACTTCGACCAAAAAAGGCGAGGGTGTCGAGGGCTGGAGTAGGCGCTGACAAGGGAGAATGGTCCCAACCCCTTGCGCTCGAAGGGGTTAGGACCATTCGTGTTGCGCGGTAGCTGATCAGCCGACGTTCTGGGAGCGATTTTTGCCGAAGGAGCTGCGGCGGCTGTCGATGGAGGTGGCTCGGGTGGACGCCTTGTTGGAAGATCCGGTGTTCTTCGCCCCGTTCGAGCGGTTCTTTGACCCCAGGCGGGGTGGGTCGGCCGTCGACGCCTCGCGCCAACCGCAACCTGGGCGAATCCGTCATCACCAAGCGCATCGACGCAGACCGAAAAGCTGGGGCTCAAGGGGCAAGCTGGTGGGGCCACACCCGATGGCCCGCCTAATGGCCCAAGCGCGGCGGGCTGCCACGCAGAAGCATGGCCGCAACACAAAAGAGGCCCTTGACTAGGGCCTTCACGGCGGAGCGGGTGACGAGAATCGAACTCGCATGGCCAGCTTGGAAGGTCGCGGTCAGCAGGTGTACAAGCGCGACTGCAAGCGGGGAGTTGTGTCCGAGAGATGCCGTGAATGACTGGGTTTCGCCGTGGTTAATGGCCCGCTAATGGCCCACGACCGACACGCTCGATAGAAACTATGTCCTGTTCAACACCTAGCCGGGGACTACAAGTGGCTCAACGAGCCGGTGTCGAAGCGGGACTACGACGACGCGCAAGCGATCAACGCGCTTCACGAGATCCACGAGGACGACCCCACGCTCAGGTACCGGTTCCTGGCCGACGAGCTGGCCGATGCCGGGATCACCGCGAGCGAGAACCGTGTCCACCGGCTCTGCTGGATCGCGGGCATCCGGGCCTCTCACGCCGGCAGGAGGGGCAAGGCCGGCAAGCCCGGTCCGCGTGTGCATGACGACCTGCTCGCCTACGAGGACAAGCACGGCAGGGTCCGCCACGACTTCACCGCTGATGCGCCGAATGCGAAGTGGCTCGCCGACATCATCGAGCACCCAACCGGGGAGGGGAAGCTCTACCTGTGCGCGGTCAAGAACTGTTACTCCAACAAGATCGTGGGCTACGCCATCGACTCGCGCATGAAGTCCTCACTGGCCGCGTCCGCGATCCGCAACGCCATCGCGTTCCGGAGCCCGGCAGGGACGATTCTGCACTCGGACCGCGGCACCAGTTCGGTTCCAAGAAGGTCCGCCGACTGCTCGACAACAACGATCTCGTCGGCTCCCATGGGCCGCGTCGGCGCGGCCTGCGACAACGCCGCCATGGAGTCCTTCTTCAGCCTGCTGCAGAAAAATGTGCTCGACACCCGACGCTGGGAGACCCGCGAGGAACTCCGCCTCGCGATCGTCACCTGGATCGAAACCAAGTACAACCGGCGACGACGCCAACGGGCCCTCGGCAAGCTCACCCCGGTCGAGTTTGAGATGATCTACACGACCGCAGACGCGGCCTGAACATCATCAACCCCGAGCGTCAACCAAAACCGGGGGCGGACCCACCCTCCAACCTCATTAGGGTGGGGGGCGGGAGCCGGGCCCTTAAGGAGTCCAGTGGCCACCCTGGGTGCTCGGGTTTCTGTGTGGAGTGGTGGCGCGGCTACCGTGGGCGCACGGCGTAGGTCAGGTGCGTCACCCTCGGGGAGGGCTCTGCGCGGACCGGCTCCAGGGCCACGCGGCCCGCGTCCACACCCTCGAACAGGCGGATCCCGGACCCGAACAGCACGGGTGAGAGCGCGATCGAGAACTCGTCGATCAGGCCGGCGTTCACGTACTCCAGGATCGTCGCGCCGCCGCCCGCGATGCGGACGTCCCGGTCGCCGGCGGCCTCGCGGGCCTGGTCGAGCGCGGCCTCG
>JBKOZG010000109.1:0-22109 GCA_046725775.1 Actinomycetota bacterium
GCCTTAGGTCGCAGCAGCCGGCCGAGGCGTTGCGCCTCTTCTTGCCGGGAGCCGAAGGCGCCGGAGACTTGGACAGCGATCTGAGCCGACGGTAGATCGATCGAGAAGTTCGCCACCTTGCTGACGACGAGTAGGTCGACCTCGCCCGATCGGAACGCTTCGTAGAGCTGCTCGCGGCGCCGTACGGTTGTCTCTCCGGTGATCAGTGGCGCCTCTAGCCGAGTCGCCAGATCCTCAAGCTGATCGATGTACTGCCCGATCACCAACGTCGGAGTGCCCCGATGCTTGGACACCAGCTCGATGACGACATCGGTTTTGGACTCAGCCGTGGATGCCAGCCGGTACTTTTGGTCCGGCTCGGCCACCGCGTACGCCATCCGCTCAGCTTCGTTGAGGGTGACCCTGACCTCGATGCAGTCGGCGGGTGCGATGTAGCCCTGCGCTTCGATGTCCTTCCATGGCGCGTCATAGCGCTTAGGGCCGATGAGGGAAAAGACGTCACCCTCCCTACCGTCTTCCCGAACCAGCGTTGCGGTCAGACCCAGCCGTCGGCGCGCCTGCAGTCCCGCTGTCATCCGGAAGACCGGAGCCGGTAGCAGATGCACCTCGTCGTAGATGATCAAGCCCCAGTCGCGCGCGTCGAGCAGCTCGAGATGCGGATGCACCCCGCCGCGCCTGGTGGTGATCACCTGGTACGTCGCGACGGTGACGGGGCGGATTTGCTTCTTCATGCCGGAGTACTCGCCGATCTCATCGGCAGTCAGCGTTGTCCTCTTGATCAACTCGTCCCGCCACTGCCGGGCAGCCACGGTGTTGGTGACCAAGATCAACGTCGTGGCGCTGGCCCGAGCCATCGCGGCCGCGCCCACGATCGTCTTGCCCGCACCGCAGGGCAGAACCACTACCCCCGAGCCGCCGTGCCAGAAGGAGTCGGCGGCCTGTCCCTGATATGGACGCAGCGTCCACTCACGCTGATCAAGGCTGATCGCGTGTGCCTCACCGTCGACATAACCGGCCAGGTCCTCGGCTGGCCAACCAAGCCTGAGCAGCACCTGCTTGAGATGCCCTCGCTCGGACGGGTGGACCACGACGCTGTCCTCGTCGACGCGGCTGCCGAGCAGTCCTTTGATCTTGGTGCTCCGCAGCACCTCAGTGAGCACCGCGCGGTCGGTGCTGACCAAGATCAATCCGTGCGTCGGATGCTTCTCGATCCGCAACCGACCGTAGCGATCCATCGTTTCCGCGACATCGACCAGCAGGGAGTTCGGCACCGGGTAGCGGCTGTACGTCAGCAGCGTGTGGACTACCTGCTCGGCATCATGACCGGCAGCCCGGGCGTTCCACAGCCCGAGCGGTGTCAGGCGGTAGGTATGAATGTGCTCGGGTGCCCGCTCCAGCTCGGCAAACGGCGCGATCGCGATCCGGCAGGCGTCAGCCTCAGGATGATCAACTTCGAGGAGCAGCGTGCGGTCGGACTGCACCACGAGCGGCCCTGGGCCGTCGAAGGGGGTCGACATCAGCGTTGCTGGTGCTTGGACTCGGACTTTCGCGGGCCTGGAGAATCTGAAGCCTGCGGATCCGGCCGATTGGATTCGGTCGGGGACGGCGATTCGGAGGGCGTTGGCGTAGCCGTCGGGTCAGGCGAGGGCCGCGTGACTACCAATGTCGGTGAACTGCGGCTTTGATTTCCGGCCGCGTCAACGGCCCGAATCTGTACGACGTGCTGGCCGCTGTCGTCGTTGAACCAGTGCAGCTTCGCCTTCGTCTCCGCAGTGGTCGCCACTTCAAAACCATTGAGCCAAATGCGGTAGCCGATCACGCCGACGTCGTCGGTCGCCGCTGGCCACATGAGGCTGAGCCGATCCGCTGTCACTGCCGACGGTTCGATATCAGCCACCGGCTCCGGCGGTTCTGAGTCCTCGGTTACTTTCGGTTCAGCTACAGATTTACTACTCGAGCGGCCCTCGTCTCCCTCGGTGTTCTCAACGTCGGGTTCGGATCGCTGCGTCGTCGGGACGATCGCCTGGCCAGCTCTGTCACTACCATCAAGCGAGTCGCGGTCCCGGGTGGGAGAGGCTGATTCCGGTGACGTGTCGGATTGAACTCCGAGTGACCCGCTCGTCGGCCCGTCGTTGGCTCTCGGAACCCCGATCTGCTCCGGTGTACCTGCGATGCTCGGTATCAGGTAAAGGGATCCCACCCCGAGAGCGCACACGCCGAAGACGATCATTCGCCTGATAGTCGCGGCGTGCACCAGGTCAGTCTAATGTTGCGGCAGCCTTCGCGAGATTGTTCCCACGCGTCTTTATGCCCGCGGAGTGGCTGGAATGACTGACGCGATGCGGGCCAGCGGGATGGTGACGATCTGCGCATTGTCCCGATCGACGGCGCGCACGGCCCCAGCCGTCAGATCCAAAGGCGCCAGGTGTCGCTCGGCGCGGCTGCCGTCGGCGTTGACGTACACCACTCGTACTGGCATGCCTGCCCGAGTTGCCGACCGGAGCTGCTCGACTGTGCCCTCGGTCGTCGCAGGGGCCGCCGGCTGTCCGTTGCCGCGATGCCGGCGTTCGTGTTCCAGCAGTGCAGCGGCTACCTCGGCGGCGGAGGCGACGACCTTGCCTGGCGCTGCGGGCGGCCGGGGGGCCCGCCGTGACGGTGGCGTCACGATCACCTCGCCAGCACTATTCTCGACTGCCGGGTTATGGCCCAGTTCATGAAGTAGCGGAACCAGCTCATGCTCATCAACTGCAGCGACCAAGACGCCCGGGGCGACACAGCGGAGCCCGAGGCGCGAAGCAGCAGGATGAGCGAGCAGTGCCGCCGCCTGCGCCTCGTCGGCAACCCGGAGATAGCTGGCCGCCGGGCCAACCCGAATGCTTCCGTGGCGCCTCGCTACGTCGCCGACCAGGTAGAGAAGTGCTTGCGGCACATCCGTTGTGGCGTGCTGCTCCAGCCAAAGCCGTACGTCGGCTGCTGACCAGCCAAGATCGAAGGCACGGCGCAACGAGGCGGCGCCGAACCGGTAGACACCCCCAACACCCCGGGACTCCTGATCAGCTAGCATCCGCAGCTCGGTGGCAACTGTGTGCTCCAGCGGCCCAGCGGCGACCGCTGTGAGATCGGCCTGAATGACGAAATGCGCCACTGGAGCTGGAAACAGCTCAGTCAATTCAGTTGAAATTGGCTCATCTGGTCGCAGGGGAACACTAGCGAGTGACGACGCCGCGCCGAGTGCCGCCAGCCCCAGCCACGACGCCTCACGCCAGGTCCACTGCGCCAGCTGCTGCGCCGTCAGCGGTCCGTGCCTTAGCCGCGGCCGATGCCAAGCGACGGCATCGGCGATCTGATCCAGGTCGAGCACGGTACCTGGCGGTGCGTCTGCGACGAGCCGTAGGACTATGAGCCGCAGGCCCGCCGCGGCTGGGGCGTACGCCTCCTGCCCGAGAGGGTGGGTGCCCGCTTCGGCGGATCGGGCAAAGAAGCGGTCTGCAGCGAGCCATGCGTCGGCCGCCAGCCGCCAGCGGGTTGCTGCGTCGGAGCCGAGCCAGTTGTCATAGTCCGGCGTCGGAAGCAGCGCCTTTGTCCTCGCCGGTGCCACCAGTCGAGCAGCAGCAGCGCACTCGATGACGAAGGCGGCGTGCGCCGGGTCGGCGCCGAGATGCCGAGCGAGGTCCGTGACATCCCGGCTGGCAAGCCCTCCTCCGCGCAGCAGCTTGGGCATCGTCGATTCCAGGCGCTGAGCAATCAGCTCGATGTCGTGTAGCAACGCGAACGCGGCCCCAACAGCAGCCCGGTCGACAAGCCTCTGCTCACGACGTTGCCCGGTGATCACCGGCGGTTCGGTCGCTACTGGCTCAACGCTGAACCTGGCTCCCCGCAGCCGCCACGCCACCTCCCGCGGAATGATCACCGTCTCTGAATCCAGTGGCCGCAGAAGCTGGTGACCGAGCAAGCGCTCGACCGGCGAGCTGGCCGATGTCACAGTCACGGCGCGGTCGGCGTTGCGTACCGCGCCGGTCGGAGACCAGAGGAGCCGTTCGAGTACGGCCAGGGCCTCGGAGCCGCACAGTTCGAGTGCTGCATCGATCTTGTCATCTGAGATTGGGCGTGCCGACGGGGGAGCGAGGCCGCCCGGATAAGGCTGGAATGCCTCGCGAGCCGGTCGTACCAGGTGCAGCTGGTCGTCGTTGCCCCATAGCAAAGCGCGCTCCCGAAGCTGCTGAGTAGCGCGGCCGACCTGGGTCTTTGATTGGCCGAGCACGGCTGCGAGCTCACCGACGGACGCTGGATCAGGAAGCGCTGACAGAGCCTCTGTGACAACGCGCAGCCAGCTGTTGAGTTCGTCGATGGCTTGGGTGATCGAGGCCAAGGCAGCGGCCCGGCTCGCCAACTGAGCGATGTCGTCGGGAACGGGGTCGAGGAGATCGGGACGGGCATTGAGCAAGGTGGCAAGCTCATCGTCCGACATGGCACGCAGCGCCTCGCTCAAGGTGCGTGGCTGCGGCGGCTCACTTGGCGCAGTCACGCCCGCTACCGCCAGCGGGATCGATCAGCGGGCGGAGGTGCGGAGTTTGACTTGAGGCGGCGATAAACCAAGATCAGCGTGCTGACCAGCAACCCCCAGCAGATCACCAGCCCCCAGGTGGCGACGAATCGCCACCAGTCTCCGAGGCCAGTATCGACGATGAACGTGCCGAGGAATCCAATGACAGCCAAAGCGACGATGCCGAACTTGTAGGCGCGCCGGACTTCATCCTTCGCGACCTTGACTCGCGCCAGCAGGCCAACACCGATCCAGAGAACGATCGGGGAGAAGAGGTACACCAAGCCGCCGATCAGCAGGCATATGCACAGGCCTGGGGTCGCGGCGTCCAGGACGGCTCTTGCGGTAACGGGACCTGTCGGTCGCGGTTGTCGAGCTGGCGGTCCCGGGCCCCACCAGCTACGGGTTCCGGGCGCCGGAAAGTTGCCTGTCGTAGGACTGTGGCCTGACTGGACAACCAAGGGCTGGTCGGGCCGTGGGTAGCTGGCACCTGGCGGCGCGGTCAAGCCCCCTGCTGCACGAGCTCCAGCTGGCTGGCTCGTCGGCGATGCCCAGTGCACGGCTCCCCAGGCCGAGTCGGAGGTCATGGTGCTGGACACCACGGCAAAGGCCTCCTGCGGGTCGCGCGGCTCCTCGCGTGCCGGCAGCAAGGTGGACAGTGGCGCCACCGGCTTCTCCGGGGAATCGAAAACCGGTCGGCTCTTGGGCGCCCAGGCAGCCATTTGCGGGTACGGAGCAGCAATCTTCAGAGGCGGCGCATCAGGGTTCTGGAAGGCGGAGGGGCGCTCGATCGGCGCGTACTCCGGTCCGTCCTCCCACGTTGCCACGCAACTCATCGTAGACGCGGTGGCCGGCCGCTGCGGTGTCTGTAAGCCCAGCATCCGATTTGGATAGACCAACTATGTATCGGCACCTTTACACCTGGCTTTGGTGTTGGGCCGGCCGAACGAAGCGGCTACGCTTAGCGCGCTGTTGTGGGGGTAATCGAGATGCCGCGAACCGGCGACAAAGCAAGCGAGGTTGGACGTGCCAGTTGGCAAGGTGAGGTTTTACGACGCCGAGAAGGGCTTCGGCTTCCTGACCAAGGATGAAGGCGGCGACGTCTATGTCCGCGCCAACGCGTTGCCTCCGGGCGTAACGACATTGAAGGCAGGGCAGCGGGTCGAGTTCGGTGTCGTGGAGGGTCGGAAAGGCGAACAGGCGCTGTCGGTGCACATCGTGGAGATGCCGCCTTCGCTGGCCAAGGCGCATCGTAAGCCGCCCGAGCAGATGACGGTGATCGTTGAGGACCTGATCAAGATGCTCGACGGCATCGGCAACGGCTATCGCCGCGGCCGATACCCGGATGCCAAGACTGCGGGCAAGGTCGCCACAGTGCTGCGAGCAGTGGCAGACGAACTCGAGCTGTAGTCAACGCCTGAGCCATCGTGTGCGGTTATCGTGCCCGTAGCTGCGTTTCTGCCCAGAGGGGTCGGCACTGCCAGCTGAGGAACGACATCAGGCGTGACATGGGGTAACCCCGGCACGTGACAACTGCCAGAATGATGCCGTGGTTGCGAGCACCGGTACGACTAAGCCCGACGCCGCCTGCCTTGCCGCTGTCGATCTTGCCCGCGCCGCGGCGGAGCAGACCGCCGGCTTCATGGGGGTCGGTGAGTATCTCGGCGCGCAGGCTGAGGACACCCGGGTGGTAAGTCACTTTTTTGCCTGCCCGCATCCGGGGTACCGCGGCTGGCGCTGGTCGGTGACCGTCGTACGAGCCGCGCGGGCCCGCGTGGTGACCATCAACGAGGTGGTGCTGCTGCCCGGCGATGGGGCGCTCCAAGCGAAGGCGTGGGTGCCCTGGTCCGAGCGGATCCAGCCTCGCGACGTGACGCCGGGCGTACTCCTGCCGAGTTTGGGCGATGATCCCCGATTGGAGCCGGGCTATACCGGCGGTGAGGATGCGGCCAATCCCGTTCCAGCGGAGATGAGTCTTATCCGCTCTGTCGTTGCTGAGCTTGGCCTGGGCCGAGAGCGCGTGTTGTCGGCCGGGGGTCGAGATGAGGCGGCCCAGCGCTGGCTGGCGGGGCAGGGCGGACCGGACAACCAGCTCAGTAGGTTGGCCCCGGATGTGTGTGAAACTTGCGGGTTCTTCCTACGCCTGCAGGGCAGCCTCGGGACACTGTTCGGCGTCTGCGCGAATGTCTTCTCGGTCTCCGAGGGAACCGTGGTCAGCGTCGATCATGGCTGCGGCGCCCACTCGAATGTGCTGCCTGACGAGCGGACGGATGAGCCTCCCCCGCCGATCTGGGACACCATCGAATGGGATGCGTCGATCTCGCTCTTCGACTGACAAGAGCCGAATCCCTGGTCTGAAGAGCCCGCAAGAAACCAACGGCTGTCCGGAACCACGCGCAAGCGGTTCGCAAATTGTTCACGTTGTTAACGCAAATTTGTTGTTGTGGCGGTGTGACGTTGGTCACAAACTGGTTTACGCCCGGTCGACCTGTCCATCAGACTCTTGACTCTCGGGGATTCTTCTAGGGCCAGGAGAATCACCATGTCGGAAGCGGCACTTGATTTTGGGCGCCGGATCCCTCGTCTCGCACGGCTTTCCGTAGCCGTTTCTCCCTCGCTGATCCGGTGGACACTTCGATTGGTGACTTTGCTGCTCTTCGGTGCGGCGACCGCGGTCGGCGTGAGCCTTGGCATGAATGCCCCTGAGATTTCCCCAACGTCAGTCGTGCACCACGACAGCGCGGCGTCGCCGAACCTGTGACCGAGACTGCTGAGCCGTGCGACCGCTGGGGCCTAGAGCGAACACACTGGTGGTCGTTGTCTACTTTGGTGCTGCGCTAGCGGTCCTTCAGGGCTTCGTTGGCGGTGGGCTGCCCATCCAATTCGGAGCTCGGATGGTGTCCCATGTCGCCGGAATGGCCGCCGGATATTGGGCAGCAATCATGTTGATCTTGATGTCGCGGTCCCCATGGCTGGAGCGCGACGTGGGTGCCCACCGGCTCGCGCGCTGGCATGCCTGGGCGGGGCCGCTGGTCATCGTGCTGGCTGTCGTGCACGCCATTGCCGCAGTTGCGGCCTGGGCGGCGGCTAGCTCGATTGGTCTGTTCGCAGCGACGAAGGACGTGCTGAACCTTCCTGGGCTCGTGACGGCGGCGGTCGGCACAGCGATCCTGGTGCTGATCGGATTCTTCTCACTGCGCGCCGTGCGGCGACGCATCTCCTACGAGCGATGGCACTTCCTGCATTTGCTCACCTACCTGGCCGTGGGGTTCGGCTTTGCGCACCAGCTGGCTGGGCCAGACCTCGCGGGCCGGCGATGGCTGCAGATTGCCTGGGCTCTGCTGTACACCTACGCCTTTGCGTTGGTCCTGCGATGGCGGGTGCTACAGCCGTTGTTCCAGCTCTGGCGGCACCGGCTGCGCGTCGAACAGATGCGCCAGGAAGCCCCTGACGTGATGAGCGTGCTGATGTCGGGTCAGCACCTGGACGAGTTGCGGGCCAAGCCAGGTCAGTTCTTCCGCTGGAGGTTTCTGACTCGGGAGTCGTGGCGCTCGGCGTACCCGTTCTCCCTCTCGGCTCCACCGACGCGCCACTTGCTACGGATCACCATCAAGGCGCGGGGCGCTGGGACGCGGCGGCTCTTCGAGATGCCACGCGGCACGCTGGTGTTCGCGGAAGGCCCGTACGGTGCGCTGACCAGCCGTCGCCGTCGCCGGCCGCGGGTGCTGCTGATCGCCGGTGGCGTCGGGATCACTCCGATGCGTGCCCTCTTCGAGGAGATGAACCTGCCCGGCAAGGACATCACGCTGGTGTATCGCGCCTCCAAGGAGCAAGACCTGGTCCTCAAGCGGGAGCTTGACGATATCGCCGAACGCTCCGGCGCCCGAGTCGTCTACTTGGTGGGTCCCTCCAGCGACGCCAGAAACGACATGAGCGCACATGCGCTGAACCGGATCGTCGGTAACCTTAGCGATCATGACGTCTACCTATGCGGCTCACCCCGGCTGGCATCCCGGGTACGTGGCTCTCTAATGGACAGCGGCTTCCCGCGCCATCAGCTGCATGAGGAGCGCTTCAGCTTTTGAGCGGGAACCTCGGCGGTGGTGGGTCAGACGTCGCCTACACGCCGGCGCCGTCGGCGACGCCAGCAATACGCCAGCCCGACAAGGCCGAGGACGAACCCGCTGACGCTCACCTGCAGCCATGAGGTGTGGTGGTTCGCCGCAAGCCAGTCATAAGTAAAAGCAAAGACAGCCGACACCAGCCCGAAGATTGCCGTCCCCACAGTGATCACGGCCAATCCGTCGACGTCAGCAGGCGGCACAGGCGCCTGCACCAAGAAGTGGTGGTGGTCGCGCGGCTCCTCCATGTCAATCACTCTAGTGGCCGCTCACGCGGGACGAGCCGAACGCGGGAGCCGCTCCGGGCTGAAGGAGTGGCGGCCTGTGTTGGGGCAGGATGTGGTGGTGAACAGACTGGAAACCCAGCTGACTCGCCTGGTTGAGCAGCAGGTTCTCTCGGTGTCCCAAGCCGAGGAACTGGTGGATGCGGCCCGTGCTGACCGGTTGGATAAGCCGTCCGCGCCCGAGCCGTCTGCTGCGCGATCGATGCCGAAGGGCTCTGCAGTGTTGGAGGTCCTCGGGTACGTCGGAGGCGCTCTGGTACTGGGTGCGGTGATCATGCTCGGCAGTTTCTTCTGGGATGATCTCGGCAGCACTGGCCGCAAGCTGGTTGCGGTCGCGTCCCTGGTGGTCCCGGCTCTTGGAGGCGCGGCGCTGGTCAAGGGCGGGGTTCGACCGGAGCTCGGCAAGATCTTGCTCGCCCTGGCCTGCTACGCCGCCGGGTTCGCGTACCTGGTGGTCTTCGAAGATCAGAAGTTTGTGGCGTCGACCGTAGTTTTAACGCTTACCTCAGCAGTTGGTGCGTGGCTGCTTCGTTCCGGCGCGTTCCTGGTTTCGGGCTGGTCCGGTGCGATGTTGCTGGTGTGCGCTGTTGTGTTCAACGTCATCGACACTGCGGAAGCTAACCCGACGAGCGAGGCAATAGCGGTGCACCTAGCGGTCGGATTCCTGCTTGTGGCGCTGGCCCTTGTCGGCAGCGGAGTGATGCTCAGCCGAACTCTCGCCTGGTCATTGGCCGGTCTCAGCGGCTGGGCCGCGAGCATCGTCTTGCAGATCGACCCCCTGCATGGCGAATGGCTCTCGCTGGTGGTCGCAACAGTCGTCTCTGCGGCCCTGCTCACCGCGTTCGTGCTGACGCGCCGGTACCCGTACGCGGTGATCGGCTGCGCGATCTTGCTCACCATCTGGCCGGTCTCGCTGTATCGGATTCTTGACGACGCCGTTGGCACCGCGATTGGCCTCGTGGCGGCGGGCGCGGTGCTGATCGGAACTGTGATCGTGCTCTCGCGCCGTCGACGCATGTCCACTGCTGCATAGCCTTGTTAATTAGCATTGCTAAGTATAAGCTGCTATGGGTGGGTGGTATTGGTAAGGATCTCCGAACTGTGAACGGGCTGGCGAATGCCCTGCGCCCAGCGGTTATGCGCCTCGCTCGTCGGCTACGACAGATGCAGGACGAATCGCTGGGCCTCAACCTCAACCAACTTTCTGCCATGAGCGTGCTGCTCAACTCCGGTGACCAGCTGATGGGTGAACTGGCCGCGCAGGAGAGAGTCCGGCCGCCATCCATGACCCGCATCGTCAACAGCCTGGAGGCGCGCGGCTTTGTGACCCGCCGTCTCGATCCTCGTGACCACCGGCAATGCCTGGTGTCCCTCACCGACTCCGGCCGTCAGCTGCTGCTCGCTAACCGTCGTCGGCGCGACCAGTGGCTGGCGGTTCGGATCGCCGGGCTCGATCCGGCCGAGCGGGAGGTATTGCGCCGCGCCGTAGCAGTCCTGGAGAAGGTCAACCAAGCGTGAGCGTCAACACCAAGTCGGCCGATGAAACTCGAACTGATCGCGCTGGCTCGACGCCGCCGATGAAACGGCCGCGAGGCGGCTTGTTCAGCGCGCTCGTCGAACCGAATTACCGCAAGTACCTGGCAGGGTCTTTCGTCTCCAATATCGGGACTTGGATGCAGCGCGTCGCGCAGGACTGGTTGGTGCTGGAGCTTTCCGGTGGCTCGGGCCTCGCGGTCGGTATTACAACGGGCCTGCAATTCTTGCCGATGCTGCTGCTCTCTCCCTACGGCGGCCTCATCGCCGACAGATTCAATAAGCAGCAGATTCTCAAGGTCACCCAGGCATGGCTAGCGCTCTGCGCGGCCGCGCTAGGGGTGCTGGCGGTGACCGGTCTCGCGACGACCGAGCACGTTTACGCGATCGCCTTCGCGTTCGGTCTGGGCACCGCGTTCGACAACCCCGCGCGGCAGAGCTTTGTATCCGAGGTGGCGGGTCCGGATCATCTGCCAAATGCGATCGGGCTTAACTCGGCCACTTTTCACGCCGGCCGGATCGTCGGCCCGGCCCTTGCAGGCCTGATGATCGGTGCAGTTGGATCGGGCTGGGCGATCTTGGCAAATGCCCTCAGCTACGCGGCTTTTATCGGCGCTCTGCTGGTGATGGATAGCCGTCTGCTCCGTACTCCTCCACCCAGCCCACGGGCAAAACGGCAGATCCGCGAGGCCCTGGCGTACCTCCGCAGCAAGCCGAGCATGGTGCTCGTGATGTGCGTGGTGTTGTTCGTCGGCACCTTCGGCATGAACTTCCAGATGACCAGTGTGCTGATGGTCCAGCAAGTGTTTCACCGCAACGCCCAGGCGTACGGGATCCTCGTTACGCTCGTGGCCGCAGGGTCGCTGGCAGGTGCTTTGACTGCGGCCCGACGCCGCAGCCGCCCGTCCCCGCGTCTGGTCGTCGGCATGGCCGTGATCTTCGGGTTTGTCGTGGCGGCCAGCGGGCTGATGCCCAGCTACGCGGCGTACGCCGCGGTCCTGCCGATCCTAGGCCTCGTCACGCTGCTCACCCTGACTGCCGCTAACGCATCGATTCAGCTCAGCGTTGATCCATTGCGGCGCGGCCGCGTGATGGCGCTCTACATCATGGTGCTGATGGGTGGCACAGCTATCGGTTCGCCGATTCTGGGCTGGGTCGCGGAGAGCATGGGCCCACGATGGGCATTGATCGGAGGTGGCGCGGCCACTGTGCTCGGGGTACTTGCCAGCGTTGCGGTGCTGCAGATTCGCTCCCGGCGCAAGCGTGCGTTGAGCTCGGAACTGTCGGAGGTCGAGCCCTGAGGCTGCTCAACTGGCGACTGGCCGACGAGAGCGCACCACGTCATGCTGGTTTCCTGAGGCGTCGTACGCATAGCGTATTGCGGAAGAAGGCCGCTGCTTCTTCGCGGGTCGCGTTGAACGCGGGCTCGCCCAATTACGCCATCGCGATGATTGGCACAAAGATCATGACCATGCCGACGAGCCCGGCTGCGCCTGTGACTCGTGCCAAGGCGGCCCACGGATCTGGCTGCGACATGGGCTCAGTATGGTCCAGCCACGTTGCCGTGTGAGCGAGAAACTGGGAAGCCGCGATCATCCAGAGCAATAAATAGCTCTTGACTTATATAAGTTCCGATCGATAGAGTTTGACCGTGCACGCGCTTGACATCCTGGGTGATCCCGTCCGTCGTCGGATCCTGGAGCTCATCGCCACGGGCGAGCATCCGGCTGGCGCTGTGGTGGATGCGATCTCCGCAGAGTTTGGATAAGCCAACCGGCGGTGTCCCAGCATCTGAGGGTGCTCCGAGAGTCCGGTTTCGCCACCGTACGCGCCGAAGGGACCCGACGGCTTTATGCCGTCGATCCCGCCCCGCTGCAAGAAGTGGATCGCTGGCTGGATCAGTTCCGCAAGTACTGGAGCTCGCGGCTGGATGCCCTCGGCACCGAGCTCGCTCGCGGCAAGCGTGCCCGCAGACTGTCCGCCCAATCAAAGGAGGAACCGAAATGATCATCGATATTGCCAAGCAGATTGGCGCCATCTCGCGAGAGGTCGCCCGACAGCACACCGAGAGTGGCGAAACCGTCGCGCTGACGCTGCAGCGTCGCTACGACGCCGATCAGGCCGACGTCTGGCAGGCCATCACCGACCCTGACCGGGTTACGCCGCTGGTTTCTGCCGCTCACAGGTGATCTACGCGAAGGCGGGAACTTTCAGCTCGAAGGTAACGCCAGCGGCGACATCATGACCTGCGAGCCGCCCCGCCATCTGATGGTGACCTTCGGCGGCAAGAGCAGCATCGTCGACGTGCAGCTCTCCGACGATGGTCAGCAGACCCTGCTGAAGCTCACCCATTCGGTGCCCATCGAGTTGGCCGGTAGCGGCGCCGGCGCTCTATACGTCGGACCTGGCTGGGACGGAGCCCTACTCGGCCTCGCGTTGCATTTTGCGGGAGAGGTCATTGGGGACCCGGTCGCCGCCGCGAACAGTCCTGAGGTACAGGACTTCAATGTCAGTTCGGTCTCCCAATGGGTAGCCGCGATTGAAGCGTCGGGGACCGCCGACGCGGACGCGATCTCGGCAGCACAGCAGGTCTCACTGGCTCAGTTCGCTCCGGACCTGGTACGACCCGAGTGAGCTCCCTGCCGGCCACCTTGCCACCGGCGGTAGTCGCGAAGTTTCCTCCGGTGCGCTGCCCC
Source organism: Actinomycetota bacterium (assembly GCA_046725775.1). Classification (GTDB taxonomy): domain Bacteria; phylum Actinomycetota; class Actinomycetes; order Propionibacteriales; family Propionibacteriaceae; genus Microlunatus. The sequence continues at coordinate 13,178 of JBKOZG010000109.1, forward strand.
GAGGAAAGAAATGCTTGAACTGCATACCCGAGTCATTGGACGCGTGCTGGTGCCGTCGGCCGAAGCCAGCAGGTTTATCGCTACAGACAATTCCAATCGGTTCACGTACACTTTTTGCCACGGTTCACTTCCTTCATCAGGTAGTGGTGCCGATCACGAGCAGGAGTGGTTACCATGCCCGCTGGTGTACTCGAGTACCTATGGTTCCGAGACAATGATCCGTGGTGGGCGACGCTCTTGCGGGCGGTGGCGCTGATTGCCCTCGTTGTGTTGTTCGTCATCAAAGGAATGCAAAGAGTGCCCTCGGGCAGCAAGGCGTTACGGACTCGGTTCAACAAAGTCGTCCATTATCGCCGGGATACCTACGACCGTCTGGGCTATACGGTCCAACGCCGGGGTGAGGCCAAAGTGGTTGGTCCGGGCCTAGTCGTCGGCATCCCTTTCGTGCACAACGTCATGATCGAGTCGATAACAGAGCAATTCGAGCCGTTGCCGCCGATGATCCGGTTGCAACCCTTGCGCGAATTTGCTTCCCAGATCAATTTCCAAGTCGTCGACCTGGAGCGCGCTCTGGTTGGTATCGCCGACTACAAGGGTTCGCTGGTCAATAGTTGTGCCGCGGCAGTGCGGCGCCTCGTCAACCAGACAACTCTGAGCGACGATGAGATCTCAGCTCACATGCTGGCCGACGAATCGCTGCAGCAGCGGGCGAGCAGCTTGGGCGTCAAACTCTCCGAACTCAACGTGTCCACCTCCAACCTGACCGAACCGGCTCAGTTGGCTCACGCATTCAAGCAGGCGGGGATCGTCCTCGAGGGCACTCCGGACGCCGTATTAGCGGCGCGTACCGTCAACGGCGCATCGAGCCCGGCAGCGCTGACCGCGGTTGATGGGGATGCTCCGGCTGCTTAATGCGACACAAAGGTCCGTCCAGTTATTTTTCGCGCAGGACCCCGTAAGAACAGATAAAATAAGACCCCGGCACACTCGGCATTTCGGTGCAATACAGCGGCAAAGCGGCTGCCCGACGAGTCTTTGGAGCCTGCGATAATGACGGACTGCCCGACCCCTGGTCGAACGGCCCAGCGACAATAAACATTGCTCATTATCTAGGTTTCTGGCTCATTATCGGGTCATCCGAGTTGCCTCATCGACAAGTGCTTCGGCCGTTACCAATTTCGCTGACTCACGAAAGGCTCGAAACACTACATCGCAGCGTCGTTAAGAGAGCGATCCAACAACCGGGCGGGAATGCCCAACGGCCCAAGGAATTCTAAGGGAATGAGCGCCGTTGTGGTGCTCTTTCACTGCGGATCGGCGCTCGCGACGTAAAGTCTTGTCATGACCGAACCCATTGGGCCTGCTCCGCTAGTGACCGTACGCGGCGAGGCCCAGTTGGAGGGCCCACCGGATTTGGCAACCGTCGCGTTGACCCTGCACGCCGCTGGCGAGTCGCCCGAGCGAACCAGAGCACAGCTCGCTGAAGGCTCCACCAAGGTCGCCGAGCTCCTCCGACAGTTCGAAGGGGCACTTGAGCGGTCCAGCACCAGCGGAGTTCATGTCTTCCCTCTCTTCAACCGACGCACCCCGCCCAAGATCACTGGCTACCAGGGCACGTTCTCAACTCAGATCGTGGTCGCAGACCTCGACTCGCTATCGCCGCTGGTGCTGGCACTCACCGCGCTACCGAACAGTCAGGTAGGTGGTCCCTGGTGGTCGTTGCGAGCCGACAACTCGATGTATCGCGAAGCGCGATTGGCTGCGATCGCTGACGCCCGCCGACGCGCGGACGACTACGCCGCAGCATTCGGTACCACGGTGGCTGATCTGGTGGAGGTTTCCGATCTCAACACCGGCTTCGGCGGGGTACGCGAGATGCGCGCGTTCGCCATGAGCGGGGCATCCGAGGACGCCGCGTTCGAATTCGAGCCGGCTACCCAGAGCGTTTCGGGTCAGGTGACCGTCCGATTCAGTTTGAAAACCGTGACCCTCTGAGGTCGACATTCCGCACTGACAGAACACGCGCCAACGTCCCAGCTGAGGAAGTACCAAAACACCGCCTCGCTGCGGTAACAATCTCTCGATAGATTCGACACATGTTCGCCAAGGTGCTGGTCGCCAACCGCGGTGAGATCGCTGTCCGGGCCTTCCGAGCGGCATACGAACTGGGCGTGAAAACCGTCGCGGTCTATCCCCACGAGGACCGTAATGCTGTGCACCGGATCAAGGCGGATGAGGCGTACATGATTGGTGAACGGGGCCATCCAGTACGCGCCTATCTGGATATCGCTGAGATCATCCGTGCCGCCAAGGAGTCCGATGCCGATGCGATCTACCCCGGCTACGGGTTCTTGAGTGAGAATCCCGACCTGGCCCGCGCCTGCGCCGAGGCAGGCATCGTCTTCGTCGGTCCGCCCGCCGAAGTTCTTGAGCTGGCCGGCAACAAGGTCAGGGCTCTCGAGGCAGCTAAGGCAGCTGGCGTTCCCACTCTCAAGTCCACCCCTCCGTCGGCAAACATCGACGAGCTGGTGGCGGGGGCCGAGGAGATCGGCTTCCCAGTGTTCGTCAAGGCAGTTGCTGGAGGCGGCGGCCGTGGCATGCGCCGGGTCGATGATCCGAAGATGCTTCGGGAATCGCTGACAGCAGCCATGCGCGAGGCAGAAGGCGCGTTCGGCGACCCGACTGCGTTCATCGAGCAGGCTGTGGGGCGTCCGCGGCACATCGAGGTACAGATCCTCGCCGATACCCAAGGCAACACCATCCATCTGTTCGAGCGTGATTGCTCCGTCCAGCGGCGGCACCAGAAGGTCGTTGAAATCGCGCCGGCTCCGCACATTTCGGCCGAGTTGCGCGAGGCGCTCTGCCGCGACGCAGTGCGCTTTGCCGAGTCGATCAACTACTCCTGCGCGGGCACTGTGGAGTTCTTGATCGAAACCGAGGGGGAGCGTGCAGGCCAGCACGTCTTCATCGAGATGAATCCACGAATCCAAGTCGAGCACACGGTCACCGAGGAGATCACCGACGTCGATCTCGTGCAGGCGCAGATGCGCATTGCCGCGGGAGAGAGCCTGGCCGACCTTGGCCTCTCCCAGGACGTGATCAGGATCAACGGCGCGGCCCTGCAGTGCCGGATCACCACCGAGGATCCAGCGAATGGCTTCCGCCCCGACACCGGCACGATCACCGCCTATCGATCCGCCGGCGGAGCAGGCATCCGCCTCGACGGTGGAACCGCCGACATCGGCGTAGAGATCAGCGCGTACTTCGACTCCATGCTGGTCAAGCTCATTGCCCGCGGACGGACTTTCGAGTCGGCAGTGACGCGCGCCCGGCGGGCACTGGCTGAGTTCCGGATTCGCGGTGTCAGCACCAACATTCCTTTCCTACAAGCGGTTCTGGAGGATGAGGACTTCATTGCGGGCAATGTCTCGACCTCCTTCATCGATGAGCGACCCGAACTGCTGACCACCCACGCACCGGCGGACCGCGGCACCAAGTTGCTGCGCTGGCTGGCCGAGGTGACGGTCAACCAGCCGCACGGTCCGGCACCGACTCAGCTCGATCCAGGGGAGAAACGACCTGCCGGAGTCGATCTCAACATTCCCTCGCCCAAGGGCTCGCGGCAGCGGCTCCTCGATCTCGGTCCTTCAGGCTTTGCCACCGACCTGCGGCAACGGGTCACGGTCGAGGTCACCGACACTACGTTCCGGGACGCTCACCAATCGCTGCTGGCGACTCGGCTGCGTACCAAGGACCTTCTCCGGATCGCGCCGTATCTAGGGCGGATGATCCCGCAGCTGTTCTCGGTCGAGTGCTGGGGCGGAGCAACCTACGACGTGGCGCTCCGTTTCATTGCCGAGGATCCTTGGGAGCGGCTGGCTGCGCTGCGGTACAACATGCCAGGCCTGTGCCTGCAGATGTTGCTGCGCGGCCGCAACACGGTCGGCTATACGCCATACCCAACCAAAGTCACCACGTCGTTCGTGGCAGAGGCAGCTGAGGTTGGAATCGATATCTTCCGCATCTTCGACGCGCTCAATGACGTCGAACAGATGCGTCCCGCGATCGAGGCGGTACGCGAAACCGGAAGCACCATTGCCGAGGTGGCGGTGTGCTACACCGGCGATCTGAACTCACCGGCCGAGGATCTGTATACCCTCGACTATTACCTGCGGCTGGCCGAGCAAATCGTGAATGCAGGAGCCCACATCCTCGCGATCAAGGACATGGCCGGCCTACTCCGCCCGCCGGCTGCCCGGCAGTTGGTCGCCGCACTGCGACAGAACTTCGACTTGCCCGTGCACTTGCACACCCACGACACCGCAGGTGGTCAGCTTGCTACCTTGGTGGCCGCTATCGAGGTCGGAGTCGATGCGGTGGACGTGGCAAGTGCCCCGATGGCTGGAACGACCAGCCAGGTGCCGGCATCGGCGCTGGTGGCCGCGTGCGCGAACACCGAGCGGCCCACCAACCTGGACCTGCGTGCCGTCATGAATCTGGAGCCGTACTGGGAGGCGGTCCGCAAGGTCTATGCCCCATTCGAGTCGGGGTTGCCCAGCCCGACCGGGCGCGTCTACGACCATGAGATTCCGGGCGGGCAGCTCTCCAATCTCCGGCAGCAGGCGATCGCGCTCGGCCTTGGAGAGAAGTTTGAGCAGATCGAGGCGATGTATAGCGCGGCGAGCGCCATTTTGGGCAGACCCCCCAAGGTGACCCCATCATCGAAGGTGGTGGGTGATCTGGCGCTTCACCTGGTCGCCGTTGGTGCTGACCCACATGATTTCGCCGAGAACCCGCAGCACTACGACATTCCAGATTCGGTGATCGGCTTCCTCAATGGGGAGCTCGGCGATCCTCCCGGCGGCTGGCCGGAACCGTTCCGGACCAAAGCGCTCCAGGGACGTACAGTCCCGGTCCGAGACATCGAGCTATCGCCAGAGGATTCAGCGAACCTTGACGACAAGGGTGCGGTACGGCAGGCCACCCTGAACCGCCTGCTGTTCCCGGGGCCAACCAAAGAGTTCCTGGCCAACCGGGAGAAGTACGGCGATGTCGGGCGGCTCGACACTCTGGATTTCCTTTACGGGATGCAGCCTGGCCAAGAGCACGTCGCCAAGATAGGTAGAGGCGTCAGCCTGATTCTGGGGCTATCGGCGATCGGTAGTGCTGACGAGCGAGGCATGCGGACTGTGATGTGTACCATCAACGGCCAATTGCGCCCCATCCGAGTTCGTGACAAGTCAATCAAGGTCGACGTCAAGACCGCCGAACGCGCCGACCCGAGCAAGCCGGGTCATGTGGCAGCGCCGTTCGCCGGTGTCGTCACAGTGACGGTGACCGAGGGTGATCGGCTTGAGGCCGGTGCCACGGTTGCCACGATTGAGGCCATGAAGATGGAGGCCGCGATCACCGCGCCCGTTACGGGTGTGGTGCGGCGACTCGCGATCGCGTCGGTGCAGCAGGTGGAGGGTGGCGACCTCGTCCTGGTGATCGCTCCCGAGTAGCGCCATGTTGCGCTCGGGCCCTCCGGCGGTTTAGGTGGCCCAGAACGCCACCAGGTCAGGCACCGGCCGACCCAACGAGGCGGCTACCTGTGCCCACGGCACGAAGCCATCCAGCCAGCTGGTCAGCGCGTTGATCATCTCCCGCTGTTCCCCGGGTTTGATGTCCTGGATCGCCGAGCGGTAGGCGGCAGCCATTGCCACCGCCTTGTGATACGGATGCCACCCAACCGTCAGCCCTTCCACTGGGATGAGATTGAGGCTCATCGTGCTGTTCAGCAGGTGGCGTAATCCCACCGATGCCGAAACCCCACCACGCGCGAGTGCGAAGTCAAGATCATCAAGAGATTGTGCAATCAGACGCATTCGTGTCGAGCCCCAGGCGATGTCCTGAACCAGAGTCTCGAGCAGCCGCCAGGTAGCACCGGTCCGCTCGGGTGGTACGTATTCCCCGGCCAGCAACACCTCCATGTCGTGCGGCTCAGGTTGCGTAGGGGAGATCAGCGGTGTCGCTGGTACACGTTTGAAGATGGGTCCCAGCTTGGACAGCAGCCCGCCCCGAGCTTCAACGGCCCGCGGGGCGAACGCCCGGCGCGCCACTTCGCGCAAGTGCTCAGCGACCAGCGGCGACGCTCCGAACATGCCGCGAACTTCGTCAATGCCGACGGCATATAAACGAAGCTCACCCATGACTGACACCGTAATCCAGCGCGCTGCGTGACGCGGAACTTTGGCGATGACAGACCTAGTCGGTCCTATCCTGGGCCCATGAACCCACGGGTACGTCGGCTCATCGTTTCCGGCGTACTCGGCAGCCTGGTCCTGATTGTGGTCCTCGCTGCCGCCTGGAATTGGCTACGGTGAAGGCCGGTCGCGTACGCCCCCGTGCGCAAAGAGTTGCTGAAGGGATCGAGCACGATGGCACGGATGCGCGCGGCGAGACGCCTTGGGCTGCTGCTGTTCGGCGTCGTGTTCCTTGCGATCGTGCCAGGGGTCGCTGCATCCGAGGACACAGTCGCCTTCACGATCAATGACACCCGCATTACCGAATCTTCCGGGCTTGCGGTGGATCCGGGTGGCAGTCTCTATTGGACGGTCAATGACTCCGGCGACCGCGGTGTCGCGTACGGCATCGGGCTCGACGGGACAGTTCAGGGCACCCTCAACTTTCGTGGCAAACCAAAAGATGTCGAGGCAGTCGCGGTGTACGGGGACCAGCTCTACGTTGCCGACATCGGCGACAACACTGGCCAGCGCAGCTCCGTTCGCGTGTTCTCCTTTACGAACCCGAGGGCCAACGGGCTGACGGTGACCTATCAGGCGTACGACTTCCGCTATCCCAATGGGCCGCACGACGCCGAAACGCTACTCGTCGATGAGTCTGGTCGGCTGTTCATCGTGACGAAGGGACGGAAGGCTGGCATATACGAGGCGCCTGCCAGCCCGAAGCGGACGGGTGTCAATGAGCTTGAGAAGGTCGGCTCGGCGCCATCCAACGTCACCGACGGGACCTTCCTGCCCGGCGGTGAAAGGATCGCGCTGCTCACCTACAGCTCGGTGCAGGTCATCGACGCGAACAATTACCAGGTCGTCGTCAGCGCCCCGATTCCGGAGCAGCCACAGGCGGAGTCGCTGACCCTCAGCCTGGATCAGACATCGCTGCTTATTGGTAGCGAGGGCAAGAAGTCCAAGGTCTATTCGGTGCCGGTGCCCAACGATGCCAGCCCAACGCCCACTCCGAGTGACAACTCCGACGGTGAAAGCGACGTCCCTGAGAACCAGGCGAACTCCTGGCAAAGCCGGCGAGGAACGCTGCTCGCCCTTGGACTTGCTGGTTTCGTGGCGCTGGTAGCCGGCACCGTTGTAGCGCTCGTCCGCAAACCCAGCTGATCGATCAGCTGCGAGGGGCGATCCAAAGCGCGCGAGCGGAGCGAGCAATCAGAAATTGCGCGAGCAGCTCAGAAATTGCGCCAGACTGACTCTCATGCAGGACCTGTACGGCGAGCGCGCTGAGTACAAGGGTGAGCACCTGCTGGAGTCGCACGCGTCGACCGACCCGTTTGTGCTGTTCGACACCTGGTTGGCCGATGCATTCGCGGCTAAGGAACGGGGCGTGCTGCCGGAGCCGACCGCGATGGTGATTGCTACCTGCGTCGATGACCAGCCGTCGGCTCGCACCGTGCTGCTCAAGAATGTCTCAGACCAGGGCTTTACCTTCTTCACCAACTACAACTCGCGCAAGGGCGGCGAGTTGAGCCGCAATCGGAAGGTCGCCCTGCTTTTCGGTTGGTACCCGCTGCATCGGCAGGTGCGTGCCGAAGGGACCGCAGAACTCGTGCCCCGGGCCGAGTCGGAGGCCTATTTCGCGACCCGACCTCGAGAATCACAGCTGGGCGCCTGGGCCTCCGAGCAGTCCTCGCCCGTGGCATCTCTAGACGAGCTGGCGCGGGCCTACGCGGCAGCTGAGCGCCGGTTCCGCGGGGTCACCGTGCCATGCCCTGAGCACTGGGGCGGCTACCGCGTGATTCCGACCATGATCGAGTTCTGGCAAGGACAGCCGAGCCGGATGCACGACCGGTTGCTCTATCGGCGCGCTGGAACGACTTGGAAGCGCAGCCGGCTGGCGCCGTAGGCTTCCCTCTGCGCGCGCGGCGCGCCAATGGAAGCTGGTGCCGTCGTCACTCTTAGCGAAACGCGGTATTGAATTGCTCGCTCCGCTCGCGGGCGCGTTCCGCTCATCGTTGCTACGATCACCAGCGGGCGCGCCTAGCGACGCTCACAGAGGAGTTGATCACAGAGGCGCGATGAGCCCTGCGGTCTGTGCCGTGGCTGCGGAGAAGCGCGCTTGCGCATCGGCCCAGTTGACGACGTTCCACCATGCCTTGGCGTAGTCGCCTTTGACGTTCTTGTACTGCAGGTAGAAAGCGTGCTCCCACATGTCGAGCAACACGATCGGGATCTGGGCCAGCGGCAGGTTCGACTGCTGGTCGTAGAGTTGCACGATGTTCAGCCGCTGGCCGAGCGTGTCCCAGACGAGCATCGACCAACCCGAGCCTTGGATGGCGGTGGCGTTGGCCTCGAAATGCGCGCGGAATTTGTCGAAGCCCCCGAAGTAATCATCGATTGCCGCGGCAAGCTCACCAACCGGCTTGTCGCCGCCTTCCGGTGACATGTTGGGCCAGAACACCGAGTGGTTGATGTGTCCACCGAGGTTGAAGGCCAGATTCTTCTCCAGCCCGGCTACCGAATCGAAGGAGTCTGTCTCGCGTGCCTCTTCGAGCTTCTCCAGCGCAGTGTTCAAGCCCTTGACGTAGGTCGCATGGTGCTTGGAGTGATGCAGCTCCATAATCTCGCCAGAGATGTGGGGTGCCAGTGCGCCGTAGTCGTAGGGGAGATCGGGCAGGTCGTAGGCAGCCATTTCGGTCCTCTCG
>JBKOZG010000047.1:0-8196 GCA_046725775.1 Actinomycetota bacterium
GGTCCTTGGCCCAACGGTCAATCTGCACCGCTCGGCGCTGGGTGGCCGGCTGTTTGAGGCATATGCCGAAGATCCGCTGCTGAGTGGTCGGTTGGCCGCTGCGTACATCCAGGGCGTCCAGCGCTACGGGATTGGAGCCTGTGTGAAGCACTATGTCGCGAACGAGTCGGAAACCCAGCGGCGCACCGTGAACGTGCGGGTTTCCGAGGCCGCGCTCCGCGAGCTCTACCTACTGCCATTCGAGATCTGCGTCGCCGATGCGCATCCCTGGGCGATCATGGCCGCCTACAACGACGTCAACGGGGTCGCCGCAACCGAGCAGGATGAACTGAACAACGGCGTCCTCAAGTCCGAATGGGGTTGGGACGGCTTGTTGATGTCGGACTGGGGAGCCACCAAGACTGCTGCACGGGCTGCCAACGGTGGACTGGATCTGGTGATGCCTGGCCCGGCTGGGCCTTGGGGTGATCAACTCGTGGCAGCGGTGCGTTCGGGCGCTGTGGCAGAGGCAGAAATCGATGATCATCTGGCTCGCCTGCTCCGACTGGCCGGACGCGTCGGCGCGCTGCATGGCATCCCTGCCGAGCGGACAGCCGAACCTGGTCCGCTGGTCGAGCCTGCGTCAGCTCCGATGCGGCTGAGCTTGCGGAACCTGGCGACGGCGGGATGGTGCTGCTCAAGGGACAGGACATACTTCCGCTACAGGATTCCCTGATCACCGATGGCTCGCGTTTGGTGGTGATCGGGCGACACGCTCTGGAGACGACACTCCAGGGGGGCGGTTCGGCTGCAGTGCGCCCGCCGCATCAGGTATCGATCGCCGACGGGCTGACCGAAGCGCTCGGCGTCAGTCGAGTCCAGGTACTGGACGGCGTCGCGGTACGCCACAATCCGACCGCTGCCTCCCCAGAGTCGATCATCGATCCGCAGACCGGCCGACCTGGAATGCGGATTACCAGCTTCGACGGCTCGGGTGCTGAGCTGGCATCCACAAGCAGCGAAGTCGCGGAGTTCCTGCTCGGCATGACGAGTGGACCGCACGAGGGAGCGAGAGTCCTCGAGCTTTCCGTAGAGCTGGTGGCGCCTCCCGGCACTCCACTGCTGGTCGGTGTACGCGGAATCGGGGAGTGGACGCTGAGCTACGGGGACGAGACGTATGCGTTTGCTACCGCCCTGTTGCCCGGCGAGTCCCGGGAAGTGGGCTTCATGGCGCCGCCGAGCTGGACTCAGGTGGTGCAGGTGGCGCCAGGTCGGATCCTGGTGGCCCGGCTGGTGATCTCCGAACGGATCTCATTGGCCGGGCTGGTAGTCCAGCCGGTGGCTCCCCCTGATGAGCAGTTGATCACAGAAGCGGCGCAGGCAGCTCGGGATGCGGAGCCAGCGGTTGTGGTCGTCGGCCTGACCGCCGAGCAGGAGACCGAGGCCGTTGACAAGACCACGTTGTCACTGCCCGGACGCCAAGATGATCTTGTGCGTGCGGTGGCGACCGCCGCTCGGCGCACCGTGGTGGTGATCAACGCGGCGACCCCCGTGCTGATGCCGTGGCTGGACCAGGTGGATGCCGTGCTGTGGATTGGGCTACCTGGGCAGGAAGGTGGTGACGCGGTCGCTGACGTGTTGTTGGGAAAGGCCGAGCCGAGCGGACGCCTGGTCACCACTTTCCCAGTCGCAGACAGTGACGGCCCGGCCTGGAACGTCACTCCGCAGGACGGCGCTTTGGACTATGCCGAGGGCACGCAGGTGGGTTATCGCGGGTGGTACGGATCCGCGGTCGAGCCGGCCTTCTGGTTTGGTGCCGGGCTCGGCTGGGGCGTTTGGGACTATCGCGCCGCCGAGCAGCTCCGCGACGGTGACGGAGAGTCGGTCACCGTGGTCCTCGCCAACACTGCCGAGCGCCCGTCGCGCGAGGTGGTTCAGGTCTACTGGCGGCCCGAGGGACCCGCCCCGGTACGGCTCGTCGGTTATGCCGTAGCCGACGAAGTGGTGCCCGGCGAGGAGCGAAAGGTCACAGTCGCTTGTGATCCGCGCGCCTTCCGGCTGTGGAACGAGGCAGCCTCTGACTGGGATGTCCCATCGGGCGGCACGTTTCTGATCGCTCGAGGTCTCGGCGACATCCGCCTCGAGATTCCCCGCTCCTGACCTCACTCCGCAATGATGCTAATTGGGGCTGCCTAGCGGACTACCGCCTCTCGCGGTTCCAGCGGTAGCACGAGCCGGAACATTGCGCCGATGCCGCGTGGCTCTTCACAAGTGAGATCTCCGCCCTGCGCCCGGGCAAAACCGCGCGCGATCGCCAACCCGAGACCGGAGCCGCCGGCATCTCCTGCCCGGCCATGATCAAGTCGTACCAGCCTCTCGAAGATCCGTTCTCGCTCTGAGGGCGGGACCCCGGGCCCAGAGTCCCAGACCTCGGCGATCGCGAACTGATCTTGCTCGCGTACGACCACATGCACCGTGCCCTGGGGTGCGGCAGCCCGCATCGCGTTGTCGATCACGTTACGTAGGATGCTGCTGACCTTGGCGGCGTCAGCACGGGCGATGACATCCGCTCCGCTCATCGTCACGGTCGCGTCCGGATGAAGCAGCTGCACGCGATCGATCTCACTCTGCACCAGTGTCCGCAGCGAAATCGGAGCAAGATCAAGATCGATCCCGGCGTCCAGCCGGGCAGCCGTCAGCAGGTCCGAGATGAGAGCGCCGGCCCGCTCAGCCTCTCGCACCAGCAATGCCAGCAGGTGCTGGCGCTCATCACGATCGAGCTGATCATCGTGGTGTAGCAGTGTCTCCGCCGCAGCCTGAACCCCAGCGACCGGGGTCCGCAACTCGTGCGCCGCATCCGCGAGAAATGCCCGAGTACGCTCCTCCGCTTTTTGCGCTCGTTTCTCTGCGCCCTCCAGTTCGTCCAGCATCTCATCGAACGCCTGCGCAGTCTGGCCGAGCTCGGTGTCAGTCCGGGTTGGCAACAGCCGGTAACCACGGTTGCCCTGGCTGATCGTCTTGGCGAGCGCAGCCATCGAGTCAAGCGGCCGCAAGGCAACTCGGACTGCTGCTGCGACCAGCACAGCACTGACCACCAATGCGATCACTGCAGTGATGATCAGTACCCGGCGCAGCGTACGCCGCGCTTCGGAGACAAGCGCCGCATCTACGGCGAGCGTGAGGCTTGCGCCATCCACTCGGGTCGGCGCATTGAGCATGATGGTGGTTGCCTTGATCGCGGCGCCACTGGTGATCGGCGCGCCGAACTCGTTCCCGTTCCGCAGTACCAGGTGCGCCTGTACGCCGCCGGCCTGCACCCGGTTCACGATCTGCTGTGGCCCTGCTCCCTGTCGCGCCAGTTGTCGTGCGAGTTGCGCCCGACCGGCGAGCAGGGCGTCGAGGTTCCGATTGGACTGCGCGATGAAGATCGCATTGACCGCGATGCTGAGCATGATCAACATCACCGCGAGGACGATCATCACCGCGGCGGTGACGCGGAGTCTGAGCGAGACAGTACTCAACCGGTTTTGCGCGACCGTCGCCGGCCGCCCGTCCAGGGTCACGCTGTTGTTCCGAGGAGGTAGCCGCGCCCCCGTACGGTGTGCACGAGTCGGGAGCGGCCGCCCGCCTCGAGCTTGCGACGCAGCGAGGAGACGTGTACCTCGACCACATTCTCGTCGAGACCGTCGTAGCCCCAAACGCCGGTCAGGATCTGGGTCTTGCTCACTACTCTGTCTCGATGCGCGGCGAGGTAGCCGAGAAGCCGCCGCTCAGTGTCGGTCAGATGGAGCGATTCTCCGCAACGTTGCACTAGCGTGGCGTCGTCGTTGATCACGAGGTCGGCGATGGAGATCGAGCTGCCCCCGGGCCGGCTGCGCCGCAGCACCGCGTGGATCCGTGCTACCAGCTCCGCCATAGCGAATGGCTTGATCAAATAGTCGTCAGCGCCCCCAATCAGCCCCTGCAGCCGGTCGGCGAGGCTGTCCCGAGCTGTCAACATCAACACCGCTGCGGTGCTGGTCCGGCGTACCACCTGGAGCAACTCGAAGCCGTCGCGCCCCGGCAGCATCACATCCAAGATCACAAGATCGGGCGCAATGGACGGTAGCAGTCTTTCAAGGTCGCTTCCGTCAGCGGCCGAGGCGAGCTCGAAGCCCTGTGCGGATAACGCTGTGATGACCGGCACCCGAATGGCGTTGCTGTCCTCAACCACCAGGATTCGAGCCGCGGTCACACGGTCATTTTGCACGGTAGCGGGGAGTCCGCGAACGGCCGGAACTAATCTTTCCGGCATGGTGGCAGAGAAGGCTAAGCAGGTTGCGATTCTAGGTGCCGGCATGATCGGTGATGTGCACCGGCGTGCTGCGGTACTGGCGGGAGCTGAGATTCTCGGGGTGATGGCCTCCAGCCGTGAGCGCTCCCGAGAAGTCGCCCGGGCCTGGGGAGCCGAGGAGGCGTACGGCAGCATCGAGGAAGTTGCCGAGAGCAAGGCGGAGATCGTGCACATCTGCACCCCGAACGCCTCTCACGTTCCATACGCAGTGGCTCTAATGGAGGCCGGCAAGCATGTGCTCTGCGAGAAGCCTCTCGGGGTCAGCGTGGAGGATGCGCAGCTCGCGGCCAAAATTGCCGAGGACGCCGGTGTGGTCAATACCATCCCGTTCGCCTACCGGTTCCATCCGATGGTGCGCGAGATGCGTGATCGGGTGGGTTCTGAGGAGTTCGGCGGGGTCAACCTGATTCACGGCAGCTATCTGCAGGACTGGCTGCTCAATCCCAAGGCCACCAGCTGGCGGGTCGATCCCAAGGTTGGCGGACCGTCCCGAGCCTTTGGCGACATCGGCTCACATTGGTGCGATCTCATGGAGTGGGTAACGGGTGACCGGATCGCCCGACTTGTTGCGACCACCTCGATCACCATCAAGCAGCGGCCAGCGTCTACCGCCGCCACCATGAGCGCGGTGGAGAGCGACGCGCCGCTGGTGGAGGTGCAGACCGAAGACAGCGCCTTGATCATGTTCCGCACAGCCAACGACATCGCCGGCTCCGCGGTGATCAGCCAGCTCAGCGCCGGCCGCAAGAACCGCCTCTGGATTGAGGTGGACGGCATGCACCAGAGCGCAGTCTTCGATCAAGAGCTGGGCGAACAGCTGTGGATCGGACGCGAGGCGGGCGCCGAGCTGCTGGTTCGTGATCCCAACCATGGCTCCGACGAACAGCGACGGCTCTCTATGTTGCCCGCTGGTCACGCTCAGGGCTACGCCCAATGCTTCGAAAACTATGTCGCCGACTCCTACGCTGCAGTTGATGCCCACGACGGCACCGGGCAGGTACCGGAAGGCCTGCCCACCTTCGCCGACGGTGCCCGTGCCGCAGAAATCTGCGACGCGATGCTGCGGTCGGCGGCGAGCGGAGAGTGGGTCAGCGTCGACTAACACTGCGACTCATGGCCGCAACTTACATCCGCCCTCTTGCTCACGAGGGCCTTGGCATCTCCGAGATCGGTGGCAAGGGTCAGTCCCTGGCGCGGTTGGCGTCGGCCGGATTGCCGGTACCGAACGGATTCCACATCACCACAGCGGCGTATGACGATTTCGTCGCCGAGAACCGTCTCGAGGACCCGATCAAGGCGCAGCTGGCCACCGTCAGCGATCCGGCAAGTCAGCCAACTGACCAGGCGGCGTCGGGCATTGCGGCGCTGATCATCAGCCAGGAGATCCCGCCCGCGCTGGCGGATGACATCTTGGGCGCCTACCAGCGGATGGGTTTACCGCCGGTAGCCGTCCGCTCCTCCGCCACTGCCGAGGACCTACCGGAGGCTTCCTTTGCTGGACAGCAGGAAACATTCCTCAATGTGTCTGGGAATGATCAACTTCTGGAGGCCGTACGCCACTGCTGGGTCTCGCTGTGGACCGCCCGCGCCATCAGCTATCGAGCCCAACACCAGATCAAGTCGGACAAGATCAGCATTGCGGTCGTGGTGCAGGAACTCATCGACGCGCAGGCGTCGGGGATCGCATTCACCGCCGATCCGGTGAGCGGTGACGACACCATGATCGAGATCAATGCTGGCTGGGGCCTTGGTGAGGCGATCGTCGGCGGACAGGTAACGCCCGACGCAATCACTGTCGAGCGCGCGTCGCGGCGGATCATGCGTACCGTGATCAATACGAAAACGGTCATGACCCAAATCAGTGACGGCGGCACGGCTGCAGCGCCGGTGCCAAAACAGCGGCAGAACGCGCCCGCATTGAGCGAATCGCAGGCGCTACGGCTGGTCGATCTTGCGATCATGGTCGAGGATCTCTGCAAAGCCCCCGTGGACATCGAGTGGTGCCGTACCGGTGATCAATTCTTCGTGCTCCAGGCCAGGCCGATCACCAGCGCGATCCACCCTGATCCCTGGAACGACAGCCGCTCAGGCGACTTCTTGTGGACCAACACCAACGTCGGCGAGGCCATCCCGGATGTGATGACGCCAGCCACCTGGTCGATGGTGCAGGTCTTTCTGACCGACGCGATGGCAACCGCGTCCATCCCGCCGTACGTTGGCTACGGACGAATAGGTGGACGAATCTATCTCAACCTCAGCGTAATGATGACGCTGTCAGCCGCAGTGGGGGTTAGCCAGCGGAGCTATCGCAGTTTGTCGGAGGAAGTATTCGGGAAACTGCCGGATGATCTTGAGATCCCGCCGGTCAACGCACGCTGGCGAGACATCATTCGCGCGGTGCTTCCGATGGCCTTGCACGTGCTCGGCGAGGCCCGCCGCGACGCAAGGGTGCTGGATGCCTATCTGACCGCGCATCCAGCGCTATGTGATCGCCGACGAAGCCAGATCGCAGCGATTTCCACGCCAGTCGAGCTTGCCGAGCTGTGGACCGATGTGGTCGATCCCGAGTTCCATCGAGTGAGCTGGATGTTGTCTGCGGCCACTCGATCCAGTGGAGCCTCGTTCGTTACCGCGCGAAAGCGCTTGCAGCGCCTTCTCGGCGATGCAGGTGCGAATGCCCTGACGGCTGGGCTGGCCGGAGAGGCCGGGCAACTGGCAAGCCTCGGACTGCTCGATGGCCTGGAACAGCTTGCCGCCGGTGAGATCGATCGCGACACCTTCAATCGACGCTATGGTCACCGCGGACCACACGAATTCGAGATATCACTGCCGCGGCCTGGCGAGGATCCCACCTGGATCGACACGCAGCTCGCCGCACGCGCGACGTCGGCGACGAGCTATCGGGAGATGCTCGGTGCTCAAGAGGAGAAGCGCAAGGAGGCATGGGCCGAGCTGGAGCAGCGCCACCCGGTGCATGCCCGGATCCTGCACCACCAACTGCAACGCTGGGCCAAAATCTCCCGGGATCGGGAACGGGCTCGGTCAGAAGTGATCAGGTACTTCTGGGTGTTGCGCGCGTGCGCCCTCCAGACCGGTGAGCTCACCGGGCTGGGTGATGACATCTTCTTTCTCGACAAGGCCGAGATCGTTCGGGTTCTCCAGGGAGAGACGATCAGCTCGACCTTGATCAATCGTCGTCGCGCCGCTTACCAGGCCTACTCAGCGCTGCCGAGGTACCCAGCGCTGATCCGCGGCACTTTTAACCCCTACGCATGGGCGGCTGATCCCAACCGGCGCTCGGACGTCTTCATCGAGGGCAGCATAAGCGAAGCCAATGTCGCTGTTCGCGGCTTCCCCGGGTCGGCGGGGGTCGTGGAGGGCCCGGCCCGGGTGCTCAGTGATGCGGCTGACGGTGCGGCACTGCAGCCCGGCGAGGTACTCGTCACCACGGTCACTAACGTTGGTTGGACCCCGCTGTTTCCGCGTGCGGCTGCGGTGGTCACCGACGTTGGTGCGCCGCTCTCCCACGCCGCGATCGTCGCGCGCGAGCTTGGCATTCCCGCGGTCGTGGGCTGCGGCAACGCCACAATGCGCCTCAAGACCGGAGATCGGGTCCGGGTGGACGGAACCGCAGGAACCGTCGAGGTACTCAGGTGAGGGCAGACCTCTGTCAACCCGTCGAGCAGGTGGCACCCCGGCTGCTGGGTGCCGTGCTAACGCACGGACCGGTAGCGGTCCGGCTCACCGAGCTCGAGGCGTACGACGGCGCCACTGATCCGGCATCCCATGCCTATAGAGGTCGAAGTGCTCGCAATGCGGTGATGTTCGGCCCTCCTGGCCACCTGTACCTGTACTTCACCTACGGCATGCACTGGGCTGGGAAC
>JBKOZG010000448.1:0-6421 GCA_046725775.1 Actinomycetota bacterium
GTTCAGCACCGACACGGCGATCTACTCGGGTGAGGGTTATGACGCTGCCACAGCGTTCATCGAGGCGATCAAGGCAGGTAAGACGGACACCGAGTCGATCAATGAGTACTTCAAGACCATCGATGTCCCCGGCGTGACCAAGCAGATCAAGTTCGCTGAAAACGGCGAGCCGACCTCTAGCGACGTATACGTCTACCTGTTCAAGGGTGGCAAGTACTCGCTGCTCGGCAACACCAAGGAGGCAACCAAGCCGGCGTGACGGCAGGTCGACGTGAGAGTCTCAACACCGGCCCGGAGCGGGAGCGCTTTGGCGCTCCCGATCCACCACCGAAGGTGAACCTCGGTGGTCGAGAATTTTCTGAACCAGTTCTGGCCGGCCACAGTTGACGGTCTCTCCCTGGGCGCGATTTACGCTCTGGTCGCCCTCGGCTACACGATGGTGTACGGGGTGCTACGGCTCATTAATTTCGCGCATTCCGAAGTCTTCATGGTTGGGACTGTTGCGGCTCTGTTCACCCTGACCACGCTTAACGTGTCGGGTCAGTTGGGGGGCGTGGCGCTCATCGGGATGCTCCTGCTGATCGCGGTTGTCGCGGTTATCGCCTCTGGGGTTACGGCCGTGGGGCTCGAGTACATTGCATACCGTCCGCTGCGTAGGCGTGGCGGCTCCCGCCTGGCAGCGCTCATCTCAGCTATCGGTGCGTCGCTGTTCCTTCAACAGCTTTTTGCGCTGATCGTGATTCCGCAACTTTTTCAGCTACCACAGCAAGGTGGCCGTCTCCCGGTTCAGGCGCCGGAATGGGTGAAGCGAAGCGACGTCGTGACCATTGGCGACTTCGTTGTCCGAAACGACAAGCTGCTCGTGGTAACCGCCGCAGTTCTGATGATGGTGGCGCTCGACCAGTTTGTGGACCGTACCAATCTCGGTCGCGGTATCCGGGCGACGGCCCAATCACCGGAGAACGCTGTACTGATGGGTGTCAACATCGATCGCATCATCACCGCGACCTTCGCCATCGGCGGAGCGATGGCCGGTGTCGCAGGGGCCCTGTATCTCATGCGATTTGAGGAAACGAACTACTTCGTTGGCTTCCTGCTCGGCATCAAAGCCTTCACCGCCGCAGTGCTCGGGGGCATCGGAAACCTGCGCGGTGCTCTCGTCGGAGGGCTTCTTCTGGGACTCATCGAAATGTACGGGTCTGCGATTTTCGGATCGGAGTGGCAACACGTGGTTGCTTTCGTCGTCTTGGTTTTGGTGCTCATGTTTCGCCCGACCGGTATCCTCGGCGAGTCCCTGCAGCAGGCGCGCGCATGACCCAAAACAGAAGCAACGCCAACATACTGACGAAGAGCCGTCAGACGATCAGCAGCGGCACACAACGTATTCGCGACTGGTGGGCCGAAGCGCCAGGATGGGCGCGCTGGGGCGTTTATGCCGCGCTCATCGTCGGCGCTCTGCTGTTGCCGGCGCCTGCGATCGGCAGTTTCATGACACCGCAGAGCGACTGGGCAACCGTACTGTTCTATCCCATAGGCGTCTACATCGCCTTGGCGATCGGCCTGAACGTGGTCGTCGGTTATGCGGGCCTGCTGGACCTGGGATACGTCGCGTTCTTCGCCATCGGTGGCTACGCCATGGCGGTGTTTGGCACCATGTGGGGCTGGAACTTCTGGGAAATCCTCGTTGTTGGTGTGCTGCTTACGAGCGTGTCCGGCCTGATCCTTGGTGCTCCAACCTTACGGTTGCGCGGTGACTACCTAGCCATCGTGACCTTGGGATTCGGTGAAATTGTCCGGATCAGCGCCCAGAACACCGACGCCATCGGTGGCCCCCGCGGGATCGCCGGCATCCCGCATCCACCCACCTTGTCTGAATTCGAGATCTTCGGAATCAAGCCGCTCAGATACGGCCTCCTTGACCCGCGGCCCTACTACTACCTGCTGGTCTTGTTCATTGTGCTGACGATCATCTTCGTCAAGCGACTGGAGAAGAGCCGCGTTGGTAGGGCGTGGGCGGCGATCCGGGAAGACGAGGACGCGGCCGAGCTCATGGGTGTCCCAACATTTCGCTACAAGTTGGCTGCCTTCGCGATCGGCGCGGCGATCGGTGGCGCCGTTGGCGTGGTCTGGGCCGGAAAGGTGATTTCGATCATTCCAGCCAACTTCCCCTTCTTCTTGTCGGCAACGATCCTTGCCGCCGTTGTCCTTGGGGGATCGGGGAACATCCCTGGCGTCATCCTGGGCGCCTTTCTGATTGCCTGGCTGCCCGAGCGGTTCAGAGTTTTTCAGGATTACCGAGTGCTGCTGTTTGGCGCGGCCCTCGTACTCATGATGGCGCTGCGACCAGAGGGCATATGGCCGTCACGGCGCCGCCAGGCCGAACTCGCGGAGGGTACCGGCGGCATGGGCGCCCTAGGTGCGGAGGTGGGCGGCCCGGGAGGCGAAGTTGAGGCCGAAGGTCGCGCGCCCGAGCTAGGCAGGTGAGCAGGGCATGACGGACGCACCTGTTACCGCCGGGACCCGAGCCTTGCTCGAGCTGAAAACCGTGACGATGCGATTTGGTGGCGTGGTTGCAATAAACGCCCTCGACATCACTATTCACAAGGGTGAGATCTTCGCGTTGATCGGCCCGAACGGTGCCGGCAAGACCACGGTGTTCAATGTGGTGACGGGTCTGTTCTACCCGAGCGAAGGGGAGGTGCACTTCAACGGCGACAGGATCGACGGCAAGAAGCGGTTTGTGGTGACAAAGCTCGGGATTGCGCGGACCTTCCAGAACGTCCGGCTGTTCCACAACATGTCTGCGCTGGAGAACGTGCTCGTTGGTGCCGATGCGCACCATCGCACTGGCCTCGCTGGCGCCGGTTTAGGCCTGCCGCGGCACAGACGGGAGGAACGTGAGGGTCGGGCAAAGGCACTTGAACTGCTGGAGTTCGTCGGCATTCCCAACCGCGTTGAAGACACGGCGAAGAACCTGCCGTACGGTGATCAGCGCCGGCTGGAGATCGCCAGGGCGCTCGCCACTGATCCCCAGCTGTTGCTACTCGATGAGCCTGCTGCAGGGATGAATCCCGCCGAAAAACTGTCACTGCAGGAGCTCATCCGCAAGATCCGAGATTCGGGCCGCACTGTCCTTCTGATCGAGCACGATATGAGCCTGGTCATGGGAATCAGTGACCGCATCGCCGTGCTCGACTTCGGGCAGAAGATCGCGGAGGGGCTCCCTGCCGAGGTACAGCAGAATCCTCAGGTGATCGAGGCGTATTTGGGAGCGCCGGCGGATGCTTCTTGAGCTGGATGACGTACACGTCTACTACGGAAAGATAGAAGCCATCAGAGGCATCTCGTTTGAGGTTGACGAGGGCGAGATTGTGACGCTGATCGGTGCCAATGGCGCCGGGAAGAGCACCACCCTCAAGACCATCTCCGGGCTGCGTACGGTTGCCCAGGGCGAAATTCGCTTCGACGGTCAGGTCATCACGCGAATGCCGGGCCATAAACGAGTGCTCGCCGGCATCGGTCAGGCACCAGAGGGTCGCGGCATCTTCCCCGGGATGACAGTGGTAGAGAACCTCCATATGGGTGCATACGCACGCAAGGGCGACTTCTCGAAAGATCTCGCTAAGGTCTATGACCTTTTTCCTCGCCTGGCAGAGCGCAAGCGGCAGGCAGGCGGAACACTGTCCGGTGGCGAGCAGCAGATGCTCGCGATTGGCCGCGCGCTCATGAGTGAGCCGAAAGTGCTGCTGCTCGATGAGCCGTCGATGGGTTTGGCACCGATGCTGGTCAATCAGATTTTCTCGATCATCGAGGAGATCAACCGGAGAGGCACCACAATCCTGCTCGTGGAGCAGAACGCGCACCAAGCATTGAAGATTGCTCATCGGGCGTACGTGTTGGAAATCGGGCAGATCGTCAAGAGCGCCCCTGCGGCCGACCTTCTCAACGACCCCGAGGTGAAGGCCGCCTACCTTGGTGGCGACTTCGGTTCTGGGGCACCGACTCCGCCGCGTTAGCGAGGTCGCACGACTCGTGAGTACACCCACCTAAGATCCTCTGCGCTGACAGTCCGGACTCTCTAAGCAGTCCGGCAGTTTGTTGTCCGGTGTTTGCATCGCGAACTAGCGTGCGAGTACGCCGACAGATGATCGGCGAGGCAGGAGCATGCGTCCGTGACAACGTCGTCCACCATGGGTTCCGATGCTGCCGTCCCGCCCGTAGTGGGAGCGGCAGCAGCCGGGGTTTGGGGAGATGAGACCGAGATTGCCGC
This sequence comes from Actinomycetota bacterium, assembly GCA_046725775.1. Lineage (GTDB taxonomy): Bacteria > Actinomycetota > Actinomycetes > Propionibacteriales > Propionibacteriaceae > Microlunatus. The sequence continues at coordinate 4,271 of JBKOZG010000448.1, forward strand.
GGCGGCAGTCGCTCTGGCCAGCCGTCGCATCAGCAAGCCATCCGATCCAAAGACGACGGCACGACCTGCCTCGGAGCTGTTGGCAGACGCTGGACAGACCATCACTGCGGAAGGGCTCGGGGCCGATGAGACGCTGCGCATCTTCGAAGACGTGATCGCCCCAGCGACGCGGGCGCAGGACGATCCGATGAATCTTGCCTACATTCCGGCTGCGCCAACTCGCGCTGCGCTGGCGTTCGACGCCGTGGTGAGCAGCTACAACATCTTCGCGGGGAGTTGGGAGTCCGGAGCCGGTGCGATCTTCGCGGAAAACCAAGCACTCGCCTGGTTGGTCGAGCTGCTCGGCTGGCCGAAGACAGCCGGGGGCTGCTTCGTATCCGGTGGTACCACCGGCAACCTGTCTGCCCTCGTTGCCGCCCGGCAATTCGCCCGAAACCAGCGCGGCCGGCATCCGGTAGGGCAGTGGCGGCTGGTCTGCGCTGCGCAGGCACATTCCTCGGTTCGGGCCGCTGCGGCCGTGCTGGACGCGGAAGTGGTGATTGTGCCCGAGAATGAGCGAGGTCAGCTCACCGGCGAAGCCCTTCAATCCGCGCTGACCAGATCACATGATGTGTTCGCGGTAGTTGCCTCGGCGGGCACCACGAACGCAGGCATCATCGACGACCTAACCGGTATTGCCGAAATCTGCGAACGGTATGGGATCTGGATGCACGTGGACGGGGCGTACGGCGGCGCCGCACTCGCTGCTCCGAGCGTGCGGCATCTCTTCGCCGGAATCGAGCGCGCCGACAGCTTCATCGTCGACCCGCATAAGTGGCTCTTCGCGACCTACGACTGCTGCGCGCTGGTCTATCGGCAGCCGGAGCTCGCCCGAGCCGCCCACGCCCAGCGGGCCGGCTATCTTGACGCGATTGACCGCGAGGTCTGGAACCCATGGGATTACGGAGTGCACCTGACCCGGCGGGCCCGCGGCTTGCCGTTCTGGTTCAGCCTGGCGACACACGGCAGCAACCGGTATGCCGCGGCGATCGAGCAAACCCTGGCAACGGCTCGGGCTGTGGCAGACGGGATCCGGACCATCCCTCAGCTGTCATTGCTGTGGGAGCCCACACTGTCTGTGGTGCTGTTCGAGCGGCCTGGATGGGACGACGTTGCATACCGGCGCTGGTCGCGGCGACTCGCACTCGAGGGCAGGATTCTGTGCATCCCGACGCGGTGGCAAGGCGGCACCGCTCTACGGCTGGCCTTTGTGAATCCGGCGACGCAGGCCGACCATGTGCTAGAGGTCCTCGCTGAGACAACCCAGGACCCAGATCCTTCGTGAGCTGCCTCGGCTTCGGCAGCGCGCAGTGCCTAGGCGTCAGCCGGCCCGCGGAGTGACCAACTGGCAGGTGACCCGGGCCGTACAAACCCGCTCGTCAGCGTCGTTTGTGATCACGATTTCGTAGCTGGCAACCGACCGGCCGAGGCGCAGCGCGGTGGCGGTGCCCGTCACCCAGCCGGCGGTCACCGAGCGGTGGTGTGTCGCATTGATGTCCACCCCGACCGAGATCCTGTCGGGCCGTGCGTATATGAATGAGCCCAATGACGCGAGCGTCTCTGCCAGCACGCAGGAGGCGCCGCCATGCCAAAGGCCGTACGGTTGGGTATTGCCTGCAACCGGCATCCGTCCGACCACTCGTTCTGGCGTGAGCGAGAGCAGTTCGAAGCCCATCTTGGTGTCAAGGGCGCTGTTCAGCTCGGCGTACTCGGGAGGGATGTCTTGCCGGTCCTGGATCGGGGTCACGGGCTCAGACTAGTGAGGCTGCGTCAATTGCGTTCTGACATCGGTTCGCCCAGTTCCGGCTTCTTCGTCGCTTTCGATGAAGCCACTCAGCGTGGCCAAATCGCTGCGTCGGCGCTTCACCGAAAGCTCCTGCAGATGCCGGAGGCGAACCGACGTCAGAACGCTTGACCCCGGCCCTTCCGTCAGTATGCGCGGCTAGAGTCGGCATGTGCCGACCACGACTCAGTTAGCTCCTGCGAATGCCAGCGAGCTGTCGACGCGGCCCAGGCTGATGCTGATTGACGGCCATTCGATTGCCTACCGGGCCTTCTACGCCCTGCCTGTCGAGAACTTCTCCACCCAGACCGGTCAGCACACCAATGGGG